>JAKEHD010000680.1 GCA_022615215.1 Blastocatellia bacterium | reverse complement strand
GGCGCGGCTTTGCCGCGAAGAAAGAAATCTTTATGTGAGTCTCAGTTTTTGCCTGACTTTCCAGTCTGGAAAAACTTTCACTTTGCCCCGCGCGCAGTATAGCAACACATCCCTGACTGTGATCTCCTGGGATTTGTCTACAAACCTACATTCGCTCGAAGCGATCGAGGGTACTTCCATGATCGGTTTGAAGATCGCTACCCTTCCGCGCACTCGACGCGAGCGCCCCTCGTCTCATCCATCGGCAAAAATCTCCGTCACGGACAGGCTATGAAAGTCGCTTCCTCGGTTTCGCCCTCTGAGCTTGTAATCGTGAGCGTGTTCGAGCTTCCGCTGCCTGCGCAGGGGTTGAGAAACTCGCCCCTCCGGCCCTTCAGCTTCAAGAGAATGTTGCCCTCTCCTTTGAACTTCACGAGTTTGGCAGGAATCTGCTGGCCGTTGATGAAGACCTGATCATCGGGTCGAAATTGCAGCCCCGTGAGTGTGATCTTCTTGCCGCCGCCCTTGACCTTGATGTTGTTGATGAACGGCCCGGCTGACCACACGACTGTGGCCGGAACCGCAACGAAAATGGAATCAATAATTCCTTCATTGACCTCGAAAACGGCGTTGGCAGCGGCTTCTTGAGGGACTACGAAGATGACATCAATGCCTGACTGTCCGCTATCGTTTTTGTAGGTGAGCGTCACTTTGCCTTCCCCGTCTGTCACATCCTGCACAGAGAAGTTGTTCACGCCCTCTACGGTGATATTGACGGCCGTATCGGCAAGCGGCTCTCCATCATCACGAAGCAGCGTGGCCGTCAGCGTTTGTTGTTCGGTAGAGGTAAAAGGGATTTTGGCGGATAGCGGGTCTATTGTGGATATGGAGACGCTGACCCCTTCAATTATTGATAAAGACTCAAGCACGCTGTCCAATTCGGCGATCAGCGTGGGCTGTCCGGTTTCCAGGTCGATCTGATAGAGATTCGAGTGCGACTCGCCCTCTTTGGTCAAGGTCGCAAAGAGATTGCCCTGGCTGTCGAAATCCATGCCGGCTGAAGAGGTAATATCCATGCCGAGGTCGCCGATTTTCGTTAGACCCCTGTTTCCCAGAACGGGTATTGTAGAAGAGAAGAAGGCGTCGGTCTTGGAGTCAATATAAAAGGTCCGATCATCAATGGCACTCACAGAGTTGGAGAGAGGAGCGAGATGATTGCTGAGATTAGAGCCCCCAAAGAAGACGCGCCTGGCCGCCGCGACTGCGTCCACGTCAAAGACTTGTGAGACGACCTCTGTCTTCAGACTCACCAGGAAGTTTTTCCCATTGCTGTCAATCACTTGTAGCTCGCAAGTGACAAGATCGGTGATAGCAATTGCCAGATGCTTGCTATCATCAGCTATAGGAAGCTCGATGTTGCCGATCCGAGAGGTTTCAGCACCTTTCTTTCCTACCAAACGGGCAAAAATCTCTGTAATTTCATAGACACGACCCAGGTTGCTGATACCAATAATCATCGCCTCGTTTTCTGACTCGGGTTTCTTCACGACTCCGATCAACTTTTCGTCCCGCTCTAAACCAAAAACTATAGCCTCTTCCGAAACGGAAAGGTCAGGACCGTTGTTGACCTTGAACATGATAGAGAGTTGCAGATCGCCCGATTCACTAACCCCTAGTTGTACATCTGAAGGTAAATTAGCTGCTGGAACAAACTTGAGGGCCTGACTCGCAGAGCGGTTGTCATCTACTGATTTAATGGTTTCGGTCTGTTTCGCGCGCGCGCCTGCGCGGCTGCCTTTCAGCTTCTGCGCCCGGCCCATGCCCGGAAGGCTCATTATCATGCTAATCATCACTACCAACACAAAAACGATTCGTCGCTGTTTCATCTGAAATTTCTCCTTACTTCAAATTTTCTTCGATCTCAATCTCTTCATATTGAGTCCGCCGCTATCGGAAATCCTTATGCCTGCGTTGCGTATGGCGCTGATTGGCAAAGCCGACAGCGGCGTAAACTTATATCCGCACCGCCATGCGGATGGGACAAGGCTGGTTCGACGCGATAAATTTGCCCCTATTTATATAACGCGCAGTCCGAAGGCGAATCTGCTCACAATTACAGCCACAACCACGTCGTCACTCGTCACTATAGTCGGAGATGCTGTACAATCGAGCGGTCTGTTTATAGATTGCAGGTAATCTTACGGGAGATACTGTGGCTCCGACACCGACCGAAGATGTTACGCGGGTACTGCATGAGGTGAGCGCGGGCGACCGTGACGCGTTCGCTCGTCTGATGCCGCTCGTTTACGATGAGCTTCGCCGCCTGGCCGCTCGCTATCTCAGACGCGAGCGCGCCGGTCACACGCTGCAACCGACCGCGCTCGTCAACGAAGCCTACCTGCGCCTCATCGATCAAACGAGAGTCAACTGGCAGAACCGCGCGCACTTCTTCAGCATCTCTGCCGAGATAATGCGCCGCATCCTCGTCGACTATGCCCGCAGCCACAATGCGGAAAAACGCGGCGGCAATGTGGAAAAGCTGCCGATCGAGGAAGCCATCTCCTTATCCGATGAGATGGATGTCGATCTTATCGCTCTCGATGATGCGCTTGCGGACCTTGCGAAGCTCGACCCGCTGCAAAGCCGGGTTGTCGAGCTTAAATTCTTCGGCGGCCTCACGCTCGAAGAAACAGCCGAAGTCCTCAGCCTCTCGCGCTCCACAGTCGAGCGCGAATGGCTCACGGCTAAAGCATGGCTCTACGTCCAATTGTCGAATACAGCGGGAAGTGATGCGTGATTGCAGAGGTTGCCAATAGCGCCGCCTCTGCTCGTTACGAGTTATGACGCCTGAACGGTATCAGAAGATCAAAGAGTTGTTCCAGGCCGCGCTCGCGCTCGACGCGGGCGCGCGCCAATCGTTCCTGAAGTCGGCCTGCGACGGCGATTCAACGCTCGGAAGCGAAGTTGAAAAGATGCTGGCCGCGCACGAGCAGGCCGCGAGCTTCATCGAAGCGCCTGCTTTCGAGGTCGCCGCGCGACTTATGAGCGACTACGCTCCGCTCGCCTCGGATGAATCGGCATCCGTCGGAGGCCGTCGCATCGGCTCTTATCGCATCGTCAGAGAGATAGGGCAGGGCGGCATGGGCGCGGTCTACCTGGCCGAGCGCGCAGACGATCAGTACCACAAACAGGTAGCCATCAAACTGCTCCGGCGCGGGTTTGATACGGAAGATATTATTCGCCGCTTCCTCGCCGAGCGACAGATTCTCGCCCGCCTCGATCACCCGAACATCGCACGACTCCTCGATGGCGGAACGACCGAAGAGGGATTGCCATACTTCGTGATGGATTATGTCGAAGGGCTTCCGCTCGGTCAGTATTGCGACGAGCGAAAGCTTTCGACGACCGAGCGGTTGAAACTTTTTCGCGCGGTCTGCTCGGCGGTTCATTACGCGCATCAGAACCTCGTCATTCACCGCGACCTCAAGCCCGGAAATATCGTCGTTGCCTCGGACGGAACTCCCAAGCTTCTCGACTTCGGCATCGCAAAAGTCTTTCATGCGGAATCGCCCGGCGATGAAGCCGAGGCTACAGTGACCCGGCTTCGAGCGATGACGCCTGAGTACGCGAGTCCCGAACAGGTGCGAGGCGAGCCGATCACCACCGCGAGCGACATATACTCGCTTGGCGTCATTCTTTATCAACTGCTGACCGGCCATCGCCCTTACAGATTGAAGACACGCCGACCGGATGAAATCGCGCGGGCCATCTGCGATGACGAGCCTGAGCGGCCGAGCACTGTTGCGGCGGAAAAGATGAAGGATGAGGGCAGAAAGACGAAAGCGAATAAGATTCATCCTTCATCCTTCATCCCTCATCCTTCTGCTTTGCGCGGCGACCTCGACAACATCGTGTTGATGGCGATGCGAAAGGAAGCCCGACGCCGCTACGCTTCGGTCGAGCAGTTCTCAGAAGACATTCGCCGCCACCTCGAAGGGCTTACGGTTCTTGCGCGCAAGGATACATTCTCGTATCGCGCCTCGAAATTCATTCGCCGAAACAAGGCGGGCGTGGCCGCTGCGGTCTCGATCGTGTTGTTGCTGATCGCAGGGATCATTGCGACCGCGTGGCAGGCGCGGCGCGCTTCCGAGCAATCGAGAATCGCCACAGAGCAACGCGACCGCGCGCGCCTCGAACAGGCCAAAGCCGAGCGCATCAACGCCTTCTTGCAGCAGGTGCTCTCTTATGCCAGCCCGAAATGGTACGTGCCCGAAAAGGGCGTCAAGCGCGAGGCGACGGTGCTCGAAGCCCTGAACGAAGCTGCCGGAAGAATCGAAGTCGAGTTGAACGAACAGCCCGAAATCAAGGCCGAGATTTTGATGACCATCGGCGACACTTACCGCGCGATAGGCCATCCTGAGCTTGCGATTCACCCCTTCGAATCGGCCATAGAGATACGCCGGGAGCTTTTCGGCGAAAGCCATTACAGGTTCGCAGAAAGCATATACTTTCTCGGCGGCGTCAAGACCTTGACGGGAGATGCGGAGACGGGCGAAAAGCTCTACCGGCAGGCCCTTGCGATTTTTCGCGCCGGGTCGAGCGACGACGCCTCAGCGCGTCAGATTCCTTACGTGCTGCTCGATCTGGGAAGCCTGATTCAGGAAAGGAGCCATTACGCCGAGGCTGAATCGCTGTACCGCGAGGCGCTCGATCTGTTCGTCAACAGACACGGCGAGGATCACATCACCGCAGCCATAGCTCACGAGTATATCGGGAGGGTCTACTACGGTTGGGGAGATTTCGACAGGTCCGAGGCGGAGTTTCGCAGGTCGCTTGAAACCTATCGGAAGACGCCCGACAGCAATTACGCCGGGCCGCTGCTGCATCTCGGCTCGATTCAAAAAGAGCGCGGGAATTATCAAGAGGCTGAACCACTGCTTGTCCAGGCTCTCGACCTCCATCTGCGAGCTTACGGCGAAGCTCATACTTTCACAACAGGGGCTATGCTATCTCTCGCGCAACTCAACTGCCTCAAGGGCGACTGCGAAAAAGCGAAGGCGGAGGTGGAGAGGGTCATAGCCCTGCTGCGGCAATCTCAGCCGGAAGGCCATTCGAGTTTCGCGGGACCGTTTGCCACGATGGGGACGATATTGAACCGGATGGGCCGTTACGCTCGCGCAGAAAGCTACCTGCTCGATGCGATAAGGATAAGGAGTCACGCGCAGTCGGAGAATCCGGTCTTTCTGGCACACACAAAAGGCGCGTTGGGCGAATGCCTGATGGCGCAGAAGAGATTCACAGAAGCCGAACCGCTGTTCAAGGAAAGCTACGAGTCGCTGAAAGCCTGTCAGGTAGCCGGTAGTCCGAGATTGAAAGAATCGCTCGCGCGACTGGCGACTCTTTACGAAAAGTGGAACAAGCCGGAGCTAGCCATGCAGTTTCGCGCAGAAGCTCTGCGCAATCCCAATAGCCCTTTTGATCCGAAAAAGACGAATCTCAAATAGCTCGAAGCGGACTTGTTACAATGGCTGCCGGGCCGGGGATGAATTTCGATATGACGAAGAGAAGCGATTACATGTTGATGGGAATAACTCGCGCCGTATCGCCTGCGATTGCCGACTGCGAACTCACATTTCTGGAGCGCGAACCTATCGATTATGCGCGCGCCGCGCGGCAGCACGGCGATTATTGCGACGCGCTGCGCGAGTTGGGCGTGAAGGTTATAGAGTTAGCGGCGGACGCCTCGCAGCCTGACTGCTGTTTCGTGGAAGACACGGCCATTGTGACCGATGAGATAGCCGTCATCGCAAATCCCGGCGCGGCCTCCCGCCGGGGCGAAATCCCTGCGATAGAGATGGAACTCGCAAAGCATCGCAAGCTGGCCCATATACAATCTCCGGCCACGATAGAAGGCGGCGATGTTTTGCAGATCGGGAAAAAGATATTCGTCGGGCTATCATCGCGCACAAATCGGCAGGGCTTCGAAGAGCTTGCCCGCATACTCACGCCTTTTGGCTACAGCGTCTTGCCTGTGAAGATCGAAGGCAGCCTGCATCTGAAATCCACCTGTACAGCTTTAGACGACGAGACCTTGCTCGTAAGTCGGCAATCACTCGCCCTTGAACCGTTCGCGGGATTCAACCTGCTGTTTGTCTCAGAAGACGAACCCTGGGCCGCCAACGCGCTCCGCATCAGTGATACTGTTTGCTTGCAGGCGGATTCTCCGAAAACCGCCGAGATCGTTCGAAGGGTGTGCGGGAAGATAAGGCTCATCGATATGTCAGAGCTTCGAAAGGCGGAAGCGGGCCTGACCTGTTCGAGCATAATTTTTCAGGAAGCGGTGTGACGGGTCAGCCATCAGCTTTCAGCCATCAGCTATCAGAGGAGATGCTGATTTTCCGTATATGTTCTCAGAGAAACGGTTTTGCATTGAGCCAGATGCGCTTTCATCAGCAAGTGGCCCCAGATCACAGGTCAGGAAGGGTTGCTTGCGCCCGCTGTTTGCTTTATAGCCACTCGCGGGGGCAAGCGTAGGCGCGAATCGCCGCCCTTCCCAACCACAAGCTGGGGGGAGATGTCTGTTGCCTGGCAATGCGTTGAAAAAGTCTGAACACTTACGATTTTCTATGGGCTTGCGTTATACACTCAAAATATGATTGATTGAGAACGAGGAGAGACCATGCAACAGGAGAAAGATATCAAGAAAGACATTAACCAGGTCGCGCTCGAAACCCTTAGCAGGCGAATCACCAAAATCTTTCCCGCGCAGATAAGGCCCTGCATAGAGGAGTTGAGCGAAGAGCAACTCTGGTGGCGGCCCAACGACGGGGCCAACTCGGTCGGAAATCTCGTGCTGCACCTTTCCGGGTCGCTCAGGCATTATCTGTCTCGCGGGGTGGGAGGCATGGAGTACGACCGCGACCGGCCCACCGAGTTCGCCGAGCGCGGTCCCCTGCCGAAAGAAGAATTGCTCGCCACTTTCGATGAAACCATAAGGCAGGCCGCCGTGGCTCTGGAGGGTTTCAATACATCGCGCTTTACCGAGACGACCGACGAACCCAATTACAATGCGACCCTATTCGAATTGATGCTCGGCGTCGCCACTCACCTCGCGACGCACGCAGGCCAGATCGTTTACATAACGAAGATGCTCAAGGAGGGCGCGCTCAACGAGATATGGATACGCGCCCACAGGTCGTAGCTTCTATCGAGGCTGATACAGCTTTTTTTTACAAGCAAAAGAAAGACAGCAAAAAACGGCTTTCCCGATGGCCGCTCAACTGCTATCATAACCGGGATGAAAATCGTCACCATAAAATCATTGCTTGATCGCAGACTCCGATAGGCGATCTCGTCTTTCGGAGAAGGCGGCAACGCGCGACGCTTTTTAGCGGAATTTCATACGGCCTCGCGCCCGCGCGTTTCCTATCTCTGCGGCAGCAGTGGTTCCCTTCCACGTAACTGCTCAACTGAACAATAACCTGAATAAAACGTTTTCCTGAGATCGGAGTTTAATCGATGAGCAAACCCGTAGAAATACATTCCGTTGCATCGACCGAGGGTCGAACGAATGGTCGCCTGGCGAATTTTCGCAAAGGCCTGCGCGAGGCCGTACTCGGCTCTGCGCAGGATTTCACAGAGGGAAGCATTGGCCGCGCCATAACTCTCCTGGCCATACCTATGGTTCTGGAGATGTCTATGGAATCGCTCTTCGCCATAGTAGATGTCTTCTTCGTGGCCCGGCTCGGCGCGGACTCAATAGCCGCAGTCGGCATCACAGAATCCCTCATCACACTGATCTTCGGCGTCGCTCTGGGACTCAGCATGGCGACCACGGCCATGGTGGCCCGCCGCATAGGTGAGAAGAAGCCCGAAGAGGCATCGGTGGCCGCAGTGCAGGCAATCATCCTGGGCATACTGGTATCCGTCCCTATAGGGATTTTAGGAATTCTCTTCGCTCCGGCGTTGTTCCGATTGATGGGAGCGACGGAGAGCATCATCGCCACGGGTTCCGGTTATGGCACTATTTTGATCGGGACGAACGTCGTGATAATGCTTCTGTTTCTACTCAACGCAGTGTTTCGCGGAGCGGGCGATGCCGCGATAGCGATGCGGGTTCTGTGGCTGTCGAACATCTTGAATATAATTCTCGACCCGTGCCTGATCTTCGGGCTTGGTCCTTTTCCTGAACTGGGAGTGAAGGGCGCGGCTGTGGCTACGAGCATCGGCCGCGGCGCGGGAGTCGTCTATGCGCTATGGGTGCTTCTGAGCGGGCGGGGCCGCGTAAAGGTCAGCGTTCGACAATTGCGGATCGATCCGAAAGTGATGTTGCGATTGCTGCGCGTCTCGCTCGGAGGGATGTTTCAGTTTCTCGTGGCGACGGCGAGCTGGCTCGCTCTTGTGCGCATAGTCGCGATTTTCGGGGGCGCGGCCATAGCGGGCTATACGATCGCCCTGCGAATAATCATCTTCGCCCTACTGCCTTCGTGGGGCATGAGCAATGCCGCAGCCACGCTCGTGGGCCAGAACCTCGGCGCGGGCAAACCCGACCGGGCCGAGCGATCAGTATGGCTGACGGGCCTCAGCAACATGGTGTTTCTGGGCAGCGTCGCAGTCGTATTCATAATCTTTGCCGAGCCGTTGATAGGATTGTTCACCACAGACACGGAAGTTGTGCCCTACGGGGTCTCCTGTCTGAGGTTCATCAGCTATGGCTACACCTTTTACGCTTACGGCATGGTGATGGTGCAGGCTTTCAACGGGGCGGGCGATACCACCACCCCGACCATAATCAACCTGTGCTGCTACTGGCTGTTTCAGATACCGCTGGCCTACTTGCTCGCGATTCAGGCGGGCATGGGCGCGAGAGGGGTGTTTGTCACCATAGCCATTTCCGAATCGCTCCTGGCCGTCGTGTCGGTCATGGTCTTCCGCCGAGGGCGCTGGAAAGAGCAGAAGATTTAGCAAGAAGCACGGACCCGATCATTCAATAAAAGTGTGCAGAAGCAGTAGTGAATCGAGCGGTGCTACAGAGCTGTTGCAAAGTAGGTTGACAAATAGAAAAGCCTTCCTGGGAGCGCAGGCATCCTGCCTGCATGCCTTGCGGAGACGCCGATTTTCTCCTAAATCGGCCT
>JAKEHD010000679.1 GCA_022615215.1 Blastocatellia bacterium | reverse complement strand
GCTATCAACTATCAGCTATCAGCTATCAGCCGTCAGCCAAAAGTTCCGAACCACAGATTACAGTGGAAGGCAGGGCCTTCTACAAAAGATTTCTTTCTTGATTTCTCAGATAAATTCCTCGGTTATCTGTGTTATCTGTGGTTGAATACCCGCCCTGATGGCTGACGGCTGACTACTGCCGTCCGCGCGCGACGATTTTTTCGATCTCGGCGTTGGCCTGATTCATGGCCTCTTCGGCTGTAAGGTCGCCGCTGTTTGCGCGCGACAGAAATATCCCGAACGTGTTTTCGATCTCGTTCCATAGCGGAGTGCGAGGGCGAGGGCGTGAGCTTTCGAGCGAGCGAAGTTGCGCCGGATAAGCGGGGAACTTTTCGAGCAACTCCGGGTCATTGAAGACCGAGCGGCGCGTCGGCGGATTGCCCCGAAGGGCAGACTTCTTCATCTGTTCGGCGGATGTCGCCCACACGAGAAAGTCGAACGCTGCGTCCGCGTTTCTCGCGGCTCGCGGAATGGCTATCAACCAGTTGCCTATCTCGGCGCGTCCGCCCGCTTTTGCGCCCGGCATGACTGTGAATTCCATTTTGCCTGCAACTTTCGATTTAGCCGGGTCGCCAAACGCGCTTATCCACGCGGGCCAGTTTATGCTCATAGCGGCCGTGCCCTGAAGCAGGTGCGCAGACACCTCTGTCGCATTGAAGCTCGCATAACCGGGCGGCGCGTATTTGCCGAGTTCGAGCATGAAGCGCAGGGCCGATATGCCTTCGGCGCTGTTTACAGTAGGCCGTCCGTTTGCGTCGAACATCTCCGCGCCGAAGGCCCAGAAGATAGGCATGAAGTCGGCCACAGCGGAATTTCCGCGCGCCGCTCGCATAACGTAGCCGTAAACGCGCCCTTCGCCCGTAGCGTTTTCGCGCTCGTGTATCACTCGTGCCGCCATTAAAACATCGTCCCAGGTCGCGGGTTCTTGCAGCGCATGTTTCTCGAAGAGGTCTTTGCGATAGAAGAACAACTGCGAGTTGCCGACGTAGGGCAGCGCGTAGAGCGCGCCCGTCTCGTAAGGGTGTTTGCAAAGCGCCAGCGAAGTCTTCACGAAATCATCATCAGGCCCGGCGCGTCCGCGTTTTTCATAAAGAGGCGTGAGGTCTGTCAAATGATCCTCGGTTGCGAATCTCGGAAACCAGGGGTCGTCGAGCATGATAAGGTCGTAAGCGCCCGTCTGAGCGTTCAGGTCTATAAGCTCTTTTGCGAAGAGGTCTTCGTAAGGAAGCTCGACTATCTGAATGCGCACTCCGGTTTGAGATTCATACTCGCGCGCAGCCTCTTTGAGGGCGTCGCCTTCGACGCCCGACGGTACGGCCAGGCTCAACCCGGCAGCACTCCGGCATCCGCCGAGCGGCGCGACTGTGAACAGGAACAGAATTAAAAGTATGGTTGCTGTGAAAGAGAAAGCCGGTCTGGTTTTCATGTATGGCCTCGATCGGGCGGCGTAAAATAAACGCCGCCTTTCCGTCATCCCGGTCTTCACCGCGCGAACTTTGATGACAAAACAGAGCAAGGGATGCCCGCTCTTTCAAGGAAAAAGGAAAAAGGAAAAAGTATCGAACCACGACTTGTGCCAGTTGATCCAGAAGCAACCGGAGCATAGAGTGAAACGGTGTTCCGCCGCTGCCGCCTTCAGGCGGAGGCAACCCGTATACGGTCGGGCCATTCCGGCTGAAGCCGGTACTCTGAACGCCCTCTTCTCAGCTTCCTCAATCATATACATAGTTCAAATAGCACAAGTCGTCGAACCGTCTTTTCCATTTTTCCTTTTTACTTTTCACTCGTTTGAGATCGCCTGTTCATGACGCCCGTGATGAGCCGGACGAATGCGGTGGCCCTCTGAAGTTGTTGCTTTGCCTGTTCGGGCGTCACCTTGTTCATCCCCTCCGGGACTTCGAACAATTCCGCGGCGGGGGCCAGGCTCAGGTCGAGAGTCTCCATCACGCCGCGCGCGGTCGCGCCGTTGGGAGCTCTGAAATTTATGTCCGCCCTGAGCGGCAGCCCCGTGTTTACGTCGACGTAGACGAAGCTCTCGCCCTCATCCGATTGCGCGCTCGCATCTTTTGCGGCCACATAACGATACTTGATGGCCTCACGGCCGTTTATCTTTTCGGCGCCGATGCGTTCCAGTTGGGCGCGCTCTTTCATTCGCTCGACGATTGCGCTCGGCGTCAATAATTCATCGGGTCGGATTCCTAGTTGTTGCGGCGTCACCTCCACGTACTGATTGCGCGCCGGAAAGATCACGTACTTCAGCCCGGATTTTTCGAGATAGACGAAAGGCCCAATGCCGGGCACCTGCATGGCCCATCGGCGGTCGGCTCCCCTTACGGCGAAATCTATCTGCTGCGAGGCGCTCTGCGTCTGCTTTCCCTCGCCCGTGCTCTGACCGCTTATGGTCATAGTCAGGCTGTAACGGTCGGGCTGCTTTGCGGGGGGCGCGGGCTGAGAGGCGGGCGAAGCATTGGAATTCGCGGTTGAGCCGGTCTCGCTGTTTGAACCGGCATCCGAATTCGACACGGCGCCCGTATTTGCGCCGTCAGCCGGCGTAGTATTGGCGGCTGCCTCTTTACTTGTATTAGCGGGTGAGTTCGTATCTTCGGGAGTGGAAACGCAACCGAACGAAATCAATGCGGTCAGAATCGCCACCATCGCGACGGCCAGTCGTGCGGCGGTAAAAGAAGATGTTTTATAAACCATTATCACGCTCCTTCCGGCCCGGCTTGCCGCCGAGATCGCCCGAGACGGCTACCATCGACCGGCCATACGGATATATGCTACTTTGCCCGCGCAGCCCGCGCAAGAATTATCAGGGTCAGCTATCAGCCGTCAGCCATCAGCCATCAGTCTTCAGCTATCAGCCATCAGCGTATAAGTCTGCGCTGGCTTTGACCACAGATCACACAGATTTCACGGATAGACGGAAGAAAGAAATCTTTATCTGTGTTATCTGTGCGATCTGTGGTTAATCTTCTTTAAGCTGATGGCTGATAGCTGATAGCTGATAGCTGAAACAGATATTCCGACTTTGGGGAATCGAGGCGCGTCAAAATAGACGTGCAGACCGGGACCACAGGGACCGGGCGAGAGGATGAAACGGAGCGGGTCTCGGAGATCGCGCTTCATATTGATAATGGAGAGGAAAATGCGAAAACACTTTGCAAGAACGATGGTAGGATTGATGAGTTGTTGTTTATTACTGGCCCTGGCCGCGCCGGGACTGGCTGATTATCAGGGACGTACACGAGGGCGCGCGTACACCAAAGCCGACGTTGATCGCATCATTAAGCGTGCCGAAGATCGAAGCGATAATTTCGTGAAGTTGTTCGACAAGAACCTTGACCGCAGCGCACTCGATGGAACCAAAAGAGAAGATCGCCTGAACGACAGGGCGAAAGACCTCGAAAAGGCGCTCGACAAACTGCGTAAGGAATTCGACCGCAGAGACAGTTGGCGAGAGACGCGCTCGGAAGTCGAGAACGTTTTAGAGGAAGCCGTTGGAATCAACCGTGTAATGCTCAATAGTCGTTTGAACAGAAACGTGGAAGCCTCGTGGGCCTTGCTTCGCGGGGATTTGAACACGCTGGCCGGGGTTTACAACCTTCCCAAACTCAAGACGAGAGGCTGAGCATCCGTAAAAAAAGAAAACATGTACGGGCGGCCCTCTGAGGAAAAGAGTCTTCCTTTTGTGGCCGCCCCTTGATGACCTTCAATGAGGGGTGGCCACCGTAGCGCCACCCTTACATGACTGCTCACCGCCGCGCGGGATTGCTCGCCTCGCGGCCTCCGATCTGTTTCAATAATTCGCGGACAGCCACATCGAGTTGCGTGTCGCGGTCGGTGTAGCCTTCGCCTATGGGGCGCTGCACGGCGAGGTCTACGGGGCGCGGGACAAGTTCCATAACCTTGCCGTCGCTGCCTGTGATCTTGATGAACGGAAGCCGCAAGCCGGACCCGTCTATGAGCGTGACATTCGTCGTGTAGATTATCCATCCGGCGGTCGGCTCTCCTACGACTTTGCCGAGTTTCAAAGTCCGATAGCCTTCAGTGAAATCCTCAGCGTCAGAGAGCGAATGCTGATTTGTGACGAGTATGGTCGGCAACTCCAATGCGCGCTGGCCGAGCATGGAGCGCGCGGGCGCAGGCCCGAATCCGCGCCGCGTCATGGTCATATATCCGCGCCGCGCGAAAACGTCGAGCGCATAAGCGTTGACGAATCCCCCGCTGTTGTTGCGAATGTCTATGACCACGCCCTCGCGCGAATGGTTCTCAACGTCGAGGTCCACGTACAACTGCGCGAGTGCCCCCGCAGACATATTGACCATGTGAACATAGCCAAGCCGCCCTTTGCTCACCCGTGCCACGTAATCGCGGCGGGATTCGACCCACTGGCGATAGATCAATCCCTTTTCGGTCCCCTGATTCACGGGTCGCACTATCACTTCGCGTTTGTCCGCTCCATCTGAGGACGACGCTACTGTGAGCGCCACGCGGCGGCCGACACGGTGATCGAGCAACTCGTCGAGATTAGTGCGCGCGGCTATCTGAGCGCCGTCGACCGCGAGCAGATAATCGCCCGGCTTGATGTTGCCCGCGATGGCTGCGGGACCGAGCGCGATCACTTCGGTTATGCGCAAGCGGCCCGCGCTCTCGTATTCAGCGCGATCAAATAACAATCCGAGTCTGCCAGTCGAGGTCTGTCTGTTTCCGGGCGGAGAAGAGACGCCGAGGTGAGACGCATTCAATTCGCCTACCATGAGTTGCAAGGCCCTTCGCATCTCGTCGGGCGTGCGCGAGCCGTTGATGCGCGGCTCATAATAAGCGCGAACGGCCTGCCAGTCCGCGCCGTGATAATTCGAATCGTAGAAGTAATCGCGCAGATATGACCATGCCTGATGAAAGACTTCTTTCTTCTCCGTCTCGAAATCGACATCCATTTCGGCCGTAACTGCGACGGGTCGCGGCGAGCGCGCATCGAGAGAGACGACGTTTATGCGCCCGCGTTCGAGATAGAAGACCTCTTTGCCGTCGGGCGAAAACTGCGCATCGCTCTTGAATCCGGCGGTCGATGTCAATTGTCGGGCGACGGGCGGCTCTCTCGATAGTTCGTCGAGCGAATATGTGTAGAGGTTCTGTTGCCCTGCGGCCCCTGCGATCATCAACAGGAGTTTCCCATCGGGGCTGATTACCTGATAGCCTGGGTCTACGCCGGGCGAAAGCAGGCCGAGCCGCCGCCGTATGCCGTCGAAGACGACCTCTACAGGTTTGCTATCGGGTTTCTTGCGCTCATCGGCGGCGGGCGTTTCATCGGGTGTAGCGGGTTGAGGCGGACGGGCTTCACGATTTCTGTTAGCGGGCGAGCGCGGCGCTTCTTCTTTGAAGAGATCGCGGAAGAGGTCTTCGCGGAAGCGAGGCGTGCGCGGTATCAAATCGACGCGAGCTATCTGCCCGTCCTCGGTGCGCTGTCGCGTGTTGAATAGAATGAACTTGCCGTCGGGACTCCAAGACACTGCATTGGCGAAAGTGTTAGCGAGGAAGCTGACGGGGCGGCTCTCTCCGCCTGCGGCGGGGACCATGTAGACGTTAGTGAACGATTTTTCTCCCGGCGTGAGGAAGGCTATCCATCGGTTGTCGGGAGACCATACGAAGGGGCGGTCTGAGTTGAGAGGCGGTTTCCCGAATATCCCCTCAGCGAGCACGCGCTCTTGCTTCGACTCCATATCGATGACGCAAAGTTCGCGGCCGTCGCGCTCAAAGGCGAGCATCTTTCCATCGGGCGAAAAGCGCGGCGTGGCATCGGGCTTCGCATCGCGCGTAAGCTCGGTTTCAGTATTGTTCGTGAAGTCATAAAGGTAAAGGTGCGCGGTGCGGTCGCGGTCTGAAACATAAACGATGCGGCGGCTGTCGGGCGCCCATGTGACCTGATATTCGCTTGCCGGAGACGTAGTGACCCGCGCCGCGTCGCCGCCGGTTTTTGCTGCGGCGGCAAAGACCTCGCCGCGCACGACGAAGGCTATCTTCTTGCCGTCGGGCGATAGGGCGAATTCCTGAATTCTATCCGTGAGCCTGAGATGTTCTACGACCGGCACGGCGGGCGCGCCCCGGCGCGTGATTCGCACTTCGGCGGCCTGACCGCTCTCGGTGTCGAGCTTCCATATCTGGAAATCGCGTTCGAAGACAATCGCGCGGCCGTCGTAAGAGACATTAGGCCAGAGCACGCGCCCGTCCTTGAATTTAGTGACCTGTCGCGCCTGTCCTCTGAGCGGGCGCATCCATACGTTCTGCGCGCCGCTTCTGTCTGAAACATAGAAGAGTCCCGCGCCGTCGCCGTTCCACATGGGCCACATCTCTTTTGCGCCGCCTTCGGTCACGCGCTCGTAAGCGGGCGGTGCGCCCTCGCGCATCAACCATATTTCGGATTCATCGATGTGGCTGTGGCCTTTGCGCCACCACTGCGAAGAGGACACGCCGCGAGCGGTAAAGGCTATCGTCCGGCCGTCGGAGGAAGGTGCGGAGAAGAACTCATTGACGTAGCGGTCTGCGCTGACCTGCATGGGAGTGCCGCCGCTTATGCTCACGCGAAAGATGTCGTTCATGCCCGCGATGTCTCGGCTCGTGGAAGAGAAATAAATCCACCGGCCGTTGCGCGACCATGCGTCGAGTTGGTCGTTGGCATCGTCGAAGGTGAGGCGTTTTAGTTCGCCCGTATCGAGCGTGAGAAGATAAATATCGCCGTTGCCCGTGCGGTCTGATATGAAAGCTATCGAGCGGCCGTCGGGCGAATAGATGGGCCGCGATTCGGTTGCCGGGTGTGAGATCAGAAGTCTTGCTTCGCCCCCCTGAGCGGGCACGGTCCAAATATCGCCGCCCGACACGAAGGCTATCTCCGAGCGGTCGGGCGATATAGCGGGTTCGGCAAATAGCGGAATCGAAGCAGGCGCTTCGGGCTTCGCGCTTTGAGCGAGAGAGACAGTTGCAGCAGGCAGAGCGGTTGCTGTGAGAAGAAGCGCGAGGGCGTAGATGTAAAGTTTTCTGAGACGAGCCATAATGGTCCTCCGTTCGAGATGAAGAAATATCTTTTGTCGTAAATGTTCAGGGATTTCACCACGGAGGCACGGAGACACGAAGAAAAACAAGAAAGAAATCTTTATCTGCGGTGCCTCCGTATCTCCGTGGTGAGTTTTTTGCTTTTCTGAACACATACCTTTCGTCACGGCGTCCTCAAGAATGACTCCCTACCCAGCCAGCGATCCATCCTTTCGGGCCTTTCCACTGATGCGATGTGTTCTCACGTTTTACCATCGCGGAAACTCGGAAGCAAGTCAGGTGCGCACTACAGCCGGGCGGGCAAGCGGGTTAGGATGGAATGAGAGGACGCATCAGCATTCACAGAAGTAAATTATGTTTGCGGCAACCAAATTTGGAGTGCGGTGACTTGTCACCGCTTTTCAGTCTTCGACAAGTCGCGGCCAGTTCAACCACAACGTGGTGACGAGTCATAGACGAAATCGCCACCGCCAGGGAAAGCTGCGACAAGTCGCAGCACTCCAAATAAATCGCGCATCGCTATACAACTCAATCGCCATTCTGCTTCCCTGCGTGAAACTCATCCTCCGGGTCTATCTCGACTTCGGGCATGGGGTCGAACTTCGACTGATCGAAGGGCGGCAT
>JAKEHD010000678.1 GCA_022615215.1 Blastocatellia bacterium | reverse complement strand
CAGCGGGCTAATCTTTTAGGTAAAAACTGAAACTCCAGCGGGCGGAAGCCGATGGTATCTCCGTTCAAAATTGTCATTTCATCCCGCGCGCAGTATATCAGCGTCCATTTTATCGGCGTGCCGCAGTCGGTCCCCGCGCAGGTATAGAGAATACGCGCGCCCGCGCGCTTCAGCCCGTCCTCGAAGTTTCGGAAAATCTCAAGCGTCGACCTTTGAAGGGGATTTTTGTAAACGAACCGCGTGACTTTACCTTCGAGTTGCTGAATCTTATCGGGTGCGCCGGTTCTGTCGACTCCCAGGACCAGCTTGTACTGATCGAACTCCTTCACGTCGTACCGGGTGATGGTCTGCCCCGGATAGCGAGTGATGAGGGGATGGTCCTGACTGCCGCGAACGTCCTGACTTCGGGCCAGGGCCGACAGGCTTATCAAAAGACAGAATGCGAAAATGAATTTGTAGATTTGCATGGCCGTTATGCTATCAAAAATTGCGCGTGAGGAAAACTCGCTGCCATTCGCCTGAGAGCCTGCCGACTGAAGAAAGAAATCTTTATGCGACTCGGCAGGCGGGGCGAACGAGGGAATTGACGAAAGGTGAAGAACTCGGGATTTCTAACCTATAATCAACAGTATGATCCAGGCGAGCGCGACGGATATGAACGCGAGCCTGAAGGTCTTGAAGCGCGCGCGATCATAAGCGACGCTCTTTTTCCTCACATAGAAGTCATTTATCTTGTGCGCCGTGTAAGCGAGTAAGACGCCGAGACCGAAAGTCGCAAATCCCATGAAGCGCATCAGCCAGGAATAGATCGTCTTGCGCATAAATACAGGGTCTTCGGCCCCTACAAAATAGATGACGCCAAACAAAAAGCAGGCTCCGGCGCGAGTCAAAAGCCAGCGGACATCCTTGAGAAACATGGCTCTTCCAGGTATTTCGTAAGGAGGCCTGTATGAGGAAGGCGGCGGCGACCACTGAGGAGATGGAGCGGCGGGGTTCAGCGCGAGGTCGTAAGCCTTCCGCATCTCTCTGTCCTTCAAGACTCGATATGCTTCGTTGAGCGATTTCATGCGGTCGGGGCTGCCGCCCACATCGGGATGATCCTCGCGCGCCTTTGTGTGGTAAGCCCGGCGAATATCTTCTTCTCTTGCGTCGCGCGGCACGCCGAGCAGCGAGTAATAGTCTTTGCTGCAATCGAAAGACGCCATAGAGGGTTCCTTCGATCATCATTAGACCATCGGGAAAAACCTACCGCAAGAGAGACGAAGAATCGCGCCTGCGCGTCGCGGAATCAGGCATCCTTATCCTCCACATGGAATTGCGAGATCGACTGGTTGAGGCTTTCTGCGAGGCCGGCCATTGCGTGAATTATCTGCGCCGTCTCGTGAGCTCCCGTAGATGCTTCCATGGTTATGTTCGAGATCGTCTGCATGGCGACTGCGAGGTCGCGGGTGATCCGCGCCTGCTCTTCGGAGGCCGCCGATATTTCTTCGATAAGTTGAGCCGACTCCTTTACCGCTTCCGATGTATCGTCGAGCGATTGACGGGACTGCTCGGCCAGGATGCTGCCTGTTTTAACCTCGTCCCTGCCTCGCTCCATGGCCGATAATGCTTCTGCCGTTTCGCTCTGGATGCTTTTGATCAAGCCGCCCACATTCTTGGTTGCGCGCGCCGTCTTTTCGGCCAGCTTTCTGATCTCTTCAGCCAGCACGCTGAAGCCGACCCCGGCTTCCCCGGCGCGCACTGCCTGTATGGCTGCGTTCACAGCCAGAAGATTCGTTTGCGCGGCGATCTCGTTGATGAAGTCTATGACTTCCGAGACCTCCGAACTACGCTGGGCCAGAGTCTGCATTTTATCGGTTGTCTGCTCGACCGAATGGTCGATCCTGGCCATAGCCTCGAAGGTGTCTCGCACCGATTGGCCTCCTTTTTCCGCCGTAGAGAGCGCCTGCCGGGCGGCTACGGTCGAAGCCTCGGCGTTCTTCGATACCTGTCCCATGGACACGGCCATCTCTTCGACAGAGGCCGTTGTGTTGCTGATCTCCTGATTCTGTTGTTGAGTGCCGGAATCTATTTCCTCGGCGGCCACGAGTATCTGGCTGGCGCTTGAGGAGACAAGTAAACCGAGGCGCTTCACCTCTTTCAACATCGCCCCGAAATTATCGAGCATCCTGTTCACGGATTGCGCGGCAAGTCCGAGCGTATCATCGGATTCCTTGCACCTGAGAGTGAGGTCTCCTTCCGATACTCTCGACGCGAAGGCCTGAAACTCCGCGAGATCAAGCTCCCGCGCCTGGGCTGCTCGCTTGCGCTCGGTGATATCTCTCGTTATTCCGAATGTGCCTATGATTCGCCCTTCTCTATCGTAAAGCGGGTTCTTGGTGGTCGAACACCAGGTATCATCTCTGTCGGCCCAGGTCTCTTTTTCTTCTATACCCACGAGCGACTTCGCAGTTTTTATGATCCTCTGTTCATCGTCGAAAGCCTGTTGGGCGTGCTCATCGGTGAAATAGTCGAAGTCCGATTTTCCGATTGCGTCCGCAGGATCATCGAGCTTGAAGCGGTCGGATTGAGCCTTGTTGATCCTGATGAAACGGCTCTCAAGGTCCTTGAAATAGATAGTATCTGAAGAACTGTCCATGAGAGCGGTCAAAAGATCGCGCTCCCTGAGCAGCGCCTCTTCTATGAGTTTGCGCTCGGTGATGTCCCAGGATATGCCCTGCGTGCCCGCTATTTCTCCGCCCTCGTCATAGAGAGGCATTCTCAGGGTTTTCGTATAGAGCTTTTCGCCGCTCAGGTCCGTATGCTCTATGACACGCTCCAGCACCTGCGCCGTCTCGACCGCGCGCCTGTCGTCCTCTTTATAATCGGCGGCCAACTCTGCCGGGAAGAGGTCGAAATCCGTCTTGCCGAGTATGCGGTCGAGCGGCGACCCTATACCCGCGCAGAAGGCTTTGTTGGCAAACGTGAACCTGCCTTCCGGGTCTTTACAGAAGACTGCTTGCGGCAGAGAGTTGATGATGGAATTCACGACTCGTAGTCGAGTCAACAGCGCGAGCGACTCTCTCGATTCTTCAATCCGACGTTCGCATTCGCTGTGATCCTCGGACTCGATGGCTTCGTGTGATTCATAAGGCGTATCCGAGACCTCCTGTGATAGAGGCAAGGGCAAAGATGCGGCCGACGCTTCCGATGATACAGGATCAGGGGAACCTGAACTGTTCTGCGATAGAGCGGATTCCAGCGACCTCGAAATATTCCCTGACAACAGGAAGACGACCAGCCCGAGAAAGGCGAATATCACGAGGCCGGATAACACAGTCGATTTGCCCAACTGTTCCAAGACCTGGCTGATCGGCGCGGCAGAATCGGCGGCTGTGAGGAGTTCTCGATTGACCGCAAGGCAAATCAGCCCTATCGAGACGGCCGTATAAATCATGCCGCCTGCGAACATTTTCATTCGCATGCTTTTAAATCCCACTGCTTCCAACAGGTCGAGCACATCGAAGTGGTGTTCTTGTCGGGCTGTCTCTTTATTCGATATATCTTTCATCAAGTCCATAATCGATACCATCGGGGCGGGGCTCGGAAAGGATGAGGGATGAAGGAT
>JAKEHD010000677.1 GCA_022615215.1 Blastocatellia bacterium | reverse complement strand
CGGCAGAAGTCAGGCAAAAACTGAGGCTCACGTAAAGATTTCTTTCTTATATAGATTTCTTTCTTCGCGGGCTCGCAGCCGATGGTATCTTGCTTTTGCTATAGTGCGCGCGGCAAGAGGTGAAACTTTTCCTTGTGATGTTTCTCCTTGTCAGCCTTCTCGGAAAGTTAGGTGAAAACTGAGGCTCACAGCGGGCGAAAGCCGATGGTATCGCGACTCAAAACTTTCATTTCATCCGGCGCGCAGTATATCACGCATCACGCTTTCACCCCTGCTCCCCCGCTCCTGCGGCTCCCCTGCTCCCGCTATTGCAACCTGTCGCCGTTGAATTTGCCGTTAGACGTATCGTAAAGGGCGGTGTTCTGTTCGTTCGGGGTGTCCCACATCACTATCACCTTGCCCTTCTTGAGTTGGGTATTCTGGTTTTTGATCTTCCCTTTCATAACGAGCGAAGCGCACGGTCCCTCGCCCGTGCAGGGAAGTTCGTAAGTTACATAAACCTTTTTTCCGACCTGCCGCCATACGCCGCCTACCGTGCGGTCTTCCTGGTCGGTGATGGTCATACGCCCATGCAGGCTGCTCGCGCGCGGGCTTGCATCGAAGTTGACGGTGAAGGTCTGGTTTTTATTGCTCGTGGGAGACTCAGGAATGGTTATATTCACGCTCCATTGCCCGTCGAACGCCTTGCCCGCAAAAGCGGATGAATTCATCATAAAGAGGCAGGGCAGGATTATCAGGAGCAACGTCGCGCGCGTGAGCCAGGCTCGAAATCCGTTTGACATCAGTTTCCCCCTCCCTGTATCCGCTCGCCCCTGAATGAAAAGGTCCAGGTGTCATACCCCGTAGGCTGAAAGCTGTCCTCTTCATCGAAGAAGGCGGTCATGGTACCTCTGATCCTGTCATCCTGAGTGAATCTGCCGCGCATTATTATGGACCCGCACGGCTGAGAAGTATCCGGGCACCAGAGGTGAAAGGTCGCGCTGAGCCGGTCGCCGTGTACGCGCCATACTCCGAGCGGCTTTACATTGGTCCCAACATCCTCGCGCGCCACAAGCCCCGTGCGAATACTGCCGTCCTCTTCGAAGATCATGTCGCGTTCGGGAAAGCCCAGCGAGTTGCCCATCCTGGAGATCAATTCATTTCCAATCGGAGAAGAGGTGACTATCCATTCACCCGCAAGGGTAAACTCGCTCTGCGCGGCGGTCTTCGGCGGAAAAGGAGCGCCGACAAAGAGCACGACCGCCCCGACCATCGAGATTATCAGAGCTGCTTTTTTCAACATGAGATGTTCTCCACTAGCAACGATCTATATTCCGCCATGAATAATCTATGGCGCGAATAACTTGCCTTCAGGGAGTGAACCCCTTCAGTAGTGCCTGCTGTGTTAATTGTGACTTGAAAAACCCTACAGCGATTCATTGCCGATTGTCAATCGAAGTCGCAATCCCTGACAGTTCAGAGTCCGGCTTTCGGGCTGCCTGCCTCGCAACGAAACACCTTCTATGCACACATAAAGATTTCTTTCTTGTTCTGACTCGACCACAGATCACACAGATTCACAGATCATCGGAAGAGAGAAGTCTTTATCTGCGTTATCTGTGTCTGTAGAAGGCATGGGCCTTCCACTGTGGTTAGTTCGATATTCTGCTTGTCCCACGGCCCTCGATAGATGAAAATCGACTATCATGAAAATCGTCTCTTGCGCAGTGATGAGATACGCGGCCCTGATGATAGGAGTAATCCTGGCCGTCACGGGGCTGATAGCGTGCCGGAATCAGAGCCGATCGGAGGGGAAGCGATACGACTTGAAAGGCAAAGTGGTGTCGGTCGACAAACGAGGCCGACAGGTAATCATCGCGCACGAAGCGATACCCGATCTTATGGACGCGATGACCATGCCTTTCTCTCTGAAGGATGAAAGGGAGCTTGACCAACTCGCCCCCGACGATGACATACAGGCGACGCTTGTGGTCGCGGGCGACCGCTCCTGGCTCGAAGACCTTGTATATTCTCGCACGAGTCCCGACCCGTCGAGCGAGGCCGGGCCGCACCCGGCGGCAGTACCGAAACCGGGTGATGAGGTGCCCGACCTCTCGCTCATAAATCAAGACGGGAAGACCATACGCCTTCATCAATACAGGGGCCAAGCCCTGCTTCTGACATTCATCTATACGCGCTGCCCGCTGCCGGATTACTGCCCTCTGATGACCGAACGCTTTGCCGAGATAGATAAAGCACTCCGGCAAGACCCGTTGATGCAGGCGAAGACTCACCTTCTCAGCATAAGCGTAGACCCTGAGTACGACACGCCGAAAGTGCTGCGCAAATATGGCGCGGCGTCCACAGGCAGGGGCGAAGAGGAAAAATTCGATCACTGGGAGTTTGCAACCGGAAGCGCCGAGCGGGTGAAAGATGTCGCCCGATATTTCGGGCTGCAATACTTCAAGGAAGGCAACGAGATCGTTCACTCCCTGCGCACAGCGATAATCGCGCCCGACGGAAAGCTTTTGAAAATCTATACGGGCAACGAGTGGAAGCCCTCTGAAATACTGAGCGACCTGCGAGGCTTGAACAAAGGCGAGTGAATCGGCACGGAAAGCTGTCTCTCATAAATCCCTTCGGAAAATCGCCGCGCTAACAGGTCGTAACCCTTCCGAGTCGTCGGGCTGCGGGCAGCATCGAAGCAAAGTCTCTATGGACGAGCCTCAGTTGTTGCAAAGGCTCGTTTACATAGAATCCGAACCCTACGAAAAGAGGCAGGAAGAAAAAGATGCAGCATATCTCGATGAGGAAGATATGATTATTCGATACGTCAAACGCCTCGTGAAGATCACGGTCAAGCGCAATTCGTTCTACGTCGCGCTCGGCCTCAGTCGCCTGCTGCATAATTACACGACGGCCGAAACCATGGAGTTGTACGGCCTTCTGGTGCAAGACCCCGACCGCGCGCGCGACGATCATTATTATCGCTCGCGCAAGAAAGTCCTTATGCAGGAACTGCGCGAGAGGTTCGGCCGCTTTTTGAAAGTCGTTCGCGGCAACAGGGGCGAGGAGCGTTTTCAGTCTGAGGAGCCGAACGAAAAGAGGCTCGGAGTGGCCGAGATATGCTTGAAGATGTTCACTCCCTGGAATACCGATTGTGTGTTAAGTGCGGGGTTTTATCCTGTGACCGATTATTTGCCGCAACTCGCTTTCGAAGGGGGCGACCCCGACTCGGAGCATCCCGTTGAAATGAGCCGCATGCACACGGCTCTGCACCCGGAGTGTTACGCGCGCGCCCTGGACAGCCTGGGATTTGCATCTCCCGATGAGCGATTGGAAGTGCCGAACTTCTTCCTCTCCGGCAGTGAGAGGCGGCCCCCTTCGGATCGCCGACACCCTCCGAGCTTGAGCCAGGAGGATATGCTCGCCATTCAGGCCGAACTCGGAGAGCGAGCATCTCGCCGCCGCGCGGCCTCGGCCGGGTTGCTCTCCATAATGGTCGATGGAATCGAGCGCGCACGGCTCGTTCCCGCGCGTGAGAGCCGCGCCCGCCTTGATGTCACAGAAGGCGCGGAACTCCTCGAAGTCTATTCGAAGGAAGAATCGGGAGATGTGCTTCTTGCCGCTTTCCTTCTCTATACGGATGAGAGCGACTTGGCTCCCGAACGCTCTTCGATAGTGTTGGAAGGCGGGCAAAAAATCTCTTTCAGTTTACAGCTATCGAAAGACGACGAAGGAGAGATCACAGGCGGCACGGTGGATGTCCTTTATGAAGAGACCGCCTTCGTCAGGGCTGCATCCGTTTCGTGGCAACGATTCGGGAATCGCCTGGCAGCACTTGCCGCTTCAACCCGATGGACAGGCTTCTCGCCTGTGAAAGCGGCGCTGGCGTTCGCCGTCATAGCGGCCCTTGCGCTCGGCGTGTGGTTCTTCGCCCTGTCGGGAAGCGAACCTTCGAAATCCGAGGTCGCCGGTGGCAAAGATGCTCCCGCCCGAACCGCAGATAAAGAGCCGCCCGCTCCAAATCCGCAGCCCGCAAATCAGCCCGATCAGGCTTCGATTTCTGATGAGAAATCAAGCGGCGGAGGTGAGCGCGTCGCCGAGCAGCCCCCTGCTCCTCTGCCTCCTGAAATAGCCGCCAACCCGCGCCGTCCGGAAGTTGAAATCCCTCCGCTCGAAGAGCCGGGTGCCGAACTGACTCGCTCCGTAGAAAACGAACCTGTCGCAAGCTCGTTGCTCGGCGTGAAATTGATCGTGATAGAGGTGGTCGAGAGCGGCCCTTTCAGCGAGAGCTTTCGCCAGCATTTAATAGAAGAACTTCGCGCTCGCCGCGAGTTCGAAATAACCGATGATTACAATGAGGCCGACGCATTGCTCCGAGTGACGGCTCGACAGAGGCAGACTGCTGAGGGTTCGAGAGAAGAAAGAAATCTTTATGTCGGGCAGGTCTCTGTGCAAATACTCAACGCCGCAGGCCGCCGCCTCTGGGCCGCGCCCGATAGCAGCTCGCAAAACCGCTACATCGGAGAATCAGCCGAGCTTGCGCGACAGATGGTGGCCGACCTGTTGGAAGAGATCGCCCGGCAGGAGCGAAGCCGAAAGCGATGAAAGCGTGATGCGTTTTCTTGTTTAAAATCTCCAGGTGAGGCCCGCCCTGACGGAGACGAGTGAAACGCGCGGGCCTTGAAGGGGATATGGTTGCCGTCCCTTTCGAGTTATTTCATCGCGCACCTCTACCCGAATGCCGAACGGAGATTCATCTTTGAAATAGTATTTCACCCCGCCGCCGAATCTATAAATAGCTTCTCCGGGAATATCTAGAAAATCTGTAGACACTCTTCCCGCTCCCGCCGAGACGTATGGGGTGATGATGCGGTCTTTGCCGAGAGAGGGGAAATTATAGACAGCCGCGATCTGCCCCGCTTCAAAAGAATCCCGGTATGTTGGAGAGGTCTTCGCGCTAAATATATCGACAGAGCCTTCGACAGCCAGACCCCAGACGATGCTTCTGGTGTACGAGATAGTAAAGGCGAATGAGCCGACGGAATCACCCTTGTCAGAGAGCTTGCCTCCTCCCAGGAGAAAGCCCATTTCATTCTTCTGCGCGAATGCGTTTGAAAAACAGACCAGCACGAGGCAACAAGCGGAGATGAATAACTTTGCCATAACGGCTCCTTCCTCGGAGTCGTCAACGGTATAACGCGAAGCATCACTTGATTTTTTGGGGCAAACGATGTGCCAGGAGAAAATCTCTTTCTATAAGAGATCACAAGAGGAAGGTGAAATATCTGAGCGCAATATAAGGGAGACAGGTGGCGGGCAAAGATGGCACTTGAAGAAATGAGATCGCCCTTCTGATCCTTACTTGAAGCTCATAGTCTATCGTGATCTTCAGGTTCTACATCAGGCACTTTTGACAGGAGTTGTTCGAATCTTTCAGGGTCGGCCCGTCTGGCTCTCTCTTCGAGGTATTCCACAGTCAGCAGGCTTGAGAGTTTTTCTGCTATGGCAAGCACGGCGAACTGTTCGGGCGTAGAGCGATCTTTTTCCGCCGCTTCTTTGAGCTTTTCAAAAAGTGATTCGGGTATGTTTATACTCGAGTTTAGACAAAAAAGCTTGAAAAAAATCAGAGACTGGCGTAGAACCTGGGTCATGTGCTTTTGTGTTTATGACCCCCTACGCCAGTTTCGCCTATCAGTATACCAGACTTTCTATCCCAGT
>JAKEHD010000676.1 GCA_022615215.1 Blastocatellia bacterium | reverse complement strand
CTGTGGTTGAATACTTGCCCTGACGGCTGAAGACTGAGGGCTGACGGCTGAGGGCTGACGGCTGAGGGCTGTAATGTCGCCGCTCGAAGTGGCGGCGCAGGGCCGCCCTCACCGTCGCGGGAATGGTCGCTCGCGCAAGCGATTTCCCTGCGCGGATTGCCTTCTCCGTTCCACGATAGGCCAGCGAGCGCAGGCCCGGACGGAGCCAGGTCAGGCAGAGGCTGTCTCTGCTCTTACCGGCCCACGAGCTTTTATATGCGTCGCCCCCGCCCATAAAGTCGTACTCGCGCACTTCTTCGTCTTCTATGCAGGCCCTCAGACACATCCCGTGTATAACGGTCCCGATACTATACTTTGCGTAAGCAGGGTCAAACCCTCCCTGGAATCCATGCACCGTTCCGTTGTCGAAAAAAAGGAGTAGCACAGCCGCTACTCTTGTGTCTAATTCGAGCGTACACATCCGCAGCCGCCCCTCGGCCAGGCTGGAGCGACAGGCTTCTTTCAGAAACTCTTCCATGCCAGGAATCGCAAACGAGCCGGGCTCTCCCCTGGCTTGCCAGCGCGCCTGATGCAACCGCACGAGCTCGGCCTGCGCGCGTTCCAACTCTTCGGCCGATTCGACCATGCGGAAACGGCATTCGTACAACTTGGATAACCTGCGGGTGTGGTAACTCAGATTTTTTTGCGTGGATTTGCTGAGACCGGCCAGGAAGGTATCCCACTCTGTCTGCGCATCCAGATAATTCGAGCGATTGCAAATCTCGACATAAAGATTTCTTTCTTCCTGCAACCTCTCCCGGCCCGCTATAAAGATTTCTTTCTTCTGCTCGCCCAGGGCACGCCGGAAGTGCGGGAGCACAGTCGAGTGCGCCGGGATTTCGGTCAACCACAGACGATCCCAATCATCCGAGCGGACCAGGAAGTTTGCTACCTCTTCTGCGACCACCTGCTCGCAGCCGCGACGCGCTATTATGTCGAGGTACTCGCTGGTCTGCGTGTATATGCCCGTGCCGAGGAAGTGTACTTCCCTTATGTGAGGCAGGCCGAAGAGGCGACGCTGCCTCCAATAAAACGGGGCCAGCCCTACAAGCCTTCCCACTTCGTCGCGACAGACGATTATGTAGAGTCGACTGCCGGGCGGCTGAAAATAGCGCCACCAGAGCCGGTTCCACTGCCAGCGAAGAAAGTATACGCGCTGATCGCTATCCTCAAGTAACCCGTTCCATTCCCCGGCCAAAAGATCGAAGGCCGCTTCACTGTCCACCACTTCCGCGCGCAAGGCCGTAGATACTTTCAACCCCGTATAATCGCTCATCATAAGCATTCGATGCCTTTCGGTGCGGATGTTACAGCCCCGCAGGTGCGGTTCCACTCTATCAAGCCAAATGATTTAATCCCTTGATTTTCCACTCGTCTCAGCCATTATTTGACGCGCAACCGCCCCCACGCCTTTTTTAATTCCCTCCGTTCCACGAAGTTGGGCTCCTGACACTCTCTACGGCTCTGGCCGTTCGGCTATCTTCCCGAGTCGAGTGCATGCGAGCTATTTTGAGGAAATTCCGCGCAATTAAGCATTTAGCCTGGAAGAGAGATTTCGGAAGGATGAACGGCTCACAGGAACGATCGATGCCTTCATCCTTTCTGAAAGAGGTGACAATGAGAAGCTTCAGACCTCGAAATATAACCGAGTGCTTACAGATAATCTGGCGCAGAAAGGCGCTCATCCTCTTCGTTGCGGTGGTGGTGCTGATCTCGGCCACTATAACTATCCTGAACATACCTTACAGGTACGAATCGAGCGCCCTCATAGTCGTTTCAGGGCGAATATACGACAGGGAGGCCAACGGCGCTCAGATAGCTTACGTGACCGAGCAGGTGAGGAGCCGGGCCAACCTCGAAGCCCTTATCAAACGTTACAGTCTCTATAGCCCCGCCCCAAAGATGGACCTCGCCCTTGAGCAGATGCAGGGGGATATAAAGCTTGAGACCAAATACCGCAGCGACTCGGACGGATTCCCCGAATCCTTCACCCTCGCATACCGCCACACGGACCCTCTTGTAGCAAAACAAGTGGTCACGGATATGGTCTCGGTATTCGACCGGGCCAATGAGACGCTCCGACAGCAGGCTGCCGAAGAAGCCGAGGCCATCAGGGCTGAGATAGCCGATATAGAATCCCGCCTCGCCGGCGTCACAGACGCTCGCGCAAGTGCTGCCGCGCGCAACCGCGCCGCAAGCCGCGCCGTCGGCAATCTCGAACGCCTGCGCGCCGAGCGCAAGGCCGTCGCAGCATCGGTCGAAGCCCTCAACGACAGAAAGTACAGACTCGAACGCGAGATCGCCGAGCAGAAACGATTGATCGCCCAGCAGCAGGAGCGCGTCCGAAAAGCCCCGCCCCCCGATGACACACGGACAGTCAATTCCTACGGCGCACTCCTCAAAACGAAAGCCGATCTTGAAGCGAAGATCAAAGACTACTCGGCCGCTTACACGGACAAACACCCTCAACTGGTCGAGGCGCGCGAGCAACTCGCAGAGATAAACCGGCAGATAGCCCAGGCCGCCTCTTCGGGAGAGAAGGCGCGCGCAGCCGCTTCTTCGCCTGAAGCCATCGAGCTTCGCTCGCTACAGCGCGAACTGGCGAAATTGGAGATGGAACTCGATGTCGTCATGCGCGAGTTGAATCGCAAACAGCAGGCAGGAGCGAAAATACCCGATGTGCCGCGAGCAGAAGAGAGAAACCTTTATGTTGCGCCTGTTATGACAGGCGGCGGAGCAGAAGCGGAAGAAAGAAATCTTTATAGCGAGTACGAATACGAGGGCCTGCGCGAGCGATACAGCGCGCTTTTAAAAAGAGAAGATGCGCTGAGAGAGTTTCAGCCCTCGACCGCAGGGCCGGGCGCGAAGTTCTTTCAGATGATAGATTCGCCCAATCTGCCTCAAACACCTTCGACGCCCAATCGCAGGCGCTTGATACTCTTCGCCCTGGCGCTTGCGCTCGGAGCGGGACTCGTTATGGCTGCCGCCGTCGAAGTCCGGCGGCTGTCTTTGATCTCCGACGACCGCGATGTCTCGTATTACCTCGGAGTGCCTGTCGTCGCGCTCATCCCGGAGACGTTCTCTCCGGCCGAGAAAAAGGTGTCCAGGCGAAGCGCGTTCAAACGCAAACTGACTTATTTTTTGATCGGAACGGCGGCCATTCCCGCATTGTTCTTCATACTGAGCAACCTGAATATATTCGAGATACTGGGAAAGAAATAGATCGGAAGGTTCAATCGATGGGAAAAGTATACGAAGCGTTCAACCGAGCAGCCGATGAGAAAGAGCAGGCGCAAGGCGCGCTTGTCCAAGATGACGATCTTGAGGAAAAAAGTCTTCCCTTTGAGGAAAAGAGTCTTCCTTTTGAGGTGGAAGTGCTTCCCCCTGAAGAGTTCGATTTCATGAGCTATTCGCTCAGAGCGCCCTCCATACTCGAAAAAGAACGGATGAATCGCGAAGCCGCAGGCTCCGCGCTCGTCCGCAGGTCGCTCGCCCGGCCCGTCCGCGAGGCTCGTGTCGATTCGCGGCGCGTGGACCCGCACCTGATAGCTTTCTATAATCCTGATCCGCAGGTTTCCAGGCAGTACGACCGTTTGGCCCTCTCGATGATCTCGAAGGCTGCCACAGAAGAAAGAAATCTTTATGCGAAGTTCAAGCGCGTGCTCGTAGCATCGGCCCAGCACGGCGACGGGCGCACGAGCGTCACGCTAAATCTGGCGTGCGCGCTCGCGCGGGCCAGGAAGCGCGTGCTCGTCGTCGATTGCGATCTGATGAAACCTTCGGTGCTCGGCGCGCTCGGCCTCGGTTGCGATGTCGGGCTGGCCGAAGCTTTTCTGTCGAACCTGCCGCCGGGCGAGGCCGCCATAAAGATATTGCCTTGCGGCTTCAACGTGCTGCCCGCCACCCGCCCCCTGGAGAATTCCGCCGCGCTCTTTGCCGCGCCCGGTTTCTGGAAGATGGTGGAGGCGTTCGACCCGGATCACGATTTTCTGCTGTTCGACTCCTCGCCCTTGCTCTCGAACGGGGATGCGGGCCTGCTTGCGCGACACACGGACACGACTCTTCTGGTCGTCCGCGCGGGCAAGACCCGTTCGGACGAAATGGCAAAGGCCATCGCTCCATTCAATCAGGAAGACCTCTTCGGCGTGGTGCTCAACCGAGCGATTCAGTGAATCAGTGGTCAGTGGTCAGTGGTCCGTTGTTTCTTTAGCCATAAAGATTTCTTTCTTCGTCTCGCACTACCGCAACAACGGACGACGGACAAATGCAGAATTATTGATGAAGCAAGCAGTGCTCAATATGATGAAGGCGACGGGCGCATTCGCCCCCTTCCGTTTCGTCAATCGAAACAAGGCGCTCGTCGTCATGTATCATCGAATAAGCCACACGGAAAAGCCGGGCGCAACATCGGCCCACGCCTTCGCCGAGCAACTTGAGTATCTGACCACTCACTATCGCCTCGTGCCGCTCTCGGTTCTGGCCGAATCGCTCTCGAACGGTCGAAAGTTGGAGCCGGGCACAGCGGCTATCACCATCGATGACGGCTATCGCGACACTTATGAAATAGCCTTTCCTCTCCTGCGCCATTACGATGCCCCGGCCACCGTCTTCGTCGTGACGGATTTCGTCGACGGAAAAACCTGGCTTTGGACAGACAAGCTGCGCTATCTGGCCACGAGGACCGAGGAGGAAAATCTCGAAGCGGCGATCGCGGGCCGCTCGCTAAGTGTGAGCCTCACATGCGAGACTTCGCGCCTCGAAGCCGCCGCAAGCGTAAACTCCCTTTTGAAGTCGCTCCCCGACCGAGAGAAAGACCTGAGCATCGAGCGCATAGCTTCATCTCTCGGCCTCGAACTCCCGGCCACGCCGCCGTTCGAGTTCAGTTCTCTCACCTGGGAGCATTTGCGCGAGATGGACTCAGCCGGAATAGAGATAGGCTCTCACACCGTTACACACCCCGTATTGACCAACATAACCCGCGAGCAATTGCGATGGGAACTCGGCGAGTCGCGCGCCCGAATCGCCTCAGTGCTCGACCACGACGTAAAACTTTTCTGTTATCCGAACGGCGATTCGGACCCCGATGTGCGAAGGGAAGTCGAGCGCGCGGGCTATACCTGCGCGGTCACGACTGCGCCGGGGTTCAACGACGGGCGAAGCG
>JAKEHD010000116.1 GCA_022615215.1 Blastocatellia bacterium | reverse complement strand
CCTGTTTCAACGAATCAAGTTTCGAGGCTTATCCGAATTTTCGTATAAAATTCTATAAATGTGGAAATCTGTGAATTTATAGATGCATCAGTTTGCGTTATATGCGGTCTAAGTACAGAGATTTCAGGTGTTTGGAATTTCCGTCCGGCGCTCAGGGCTGTGGGTATAATAATTGCTATGATTGGGGGCCCATGCAGGGTGGGAGTCGGGCCGATAATGGCAAAGGTTGTCAATCTAGTATAAGAGTTTCAGGCATTGTTTCAGGCGCAGAGTAACCGGTCGATTATTTGGGACTCTGTTTTCACTCGCTTTAACCGGATGCGGCATTGAGTTGGTCGAAGCACAGGGCGCTTATGAGATAATACACCTGCCCCGCGCAAGTAAGTGGCCGAACGTATAGGAGCCTCTACCTTTCGACTCAATACCGTAATAGTAATAGCTCCAGACAGAACGAAGGAGGATCCAATGAAAATCCGTAAAGTAAGTCGTTTAGGCTTGCTCGTGGTTTTGTTGTCGTTATTGACCCCGGCGGTCCCTGCCCAGCAGGGCACATCAGGCCGTCTCACAGGCACCGTCATAGATTCGCAAGGAGCGCGAGTCCCTGATGCTCAGATCGTCGCCAAACACGATCAGACAGGGGCCGAACTCAAGGCCAAATCCAATGACGAAGGCAGCTGGTCGATACCATCGGTTCAATACGGCACCTACACAGTTACAATCACAGCCACCGGCTTCAAATCTACCATCGTTAAAGACGTGAAGGTGGATACCGGGACGGTGCAAACAGTCGATGCCGCGCTCGAACCCGGCGGCGCTACCGAAGAGGTTGTAATCACAGGCGGAGGCAGTGTGATTCAATCTGAAAGCGCAAACGTAGCTTCAACGATCGTTGGCCGTCAGATAGGAGAGCTGCCCTGGGCCACCCGCGACGCCATGCAGTTGATACTGACGCTGCCGGGCGTACAGACTCCCGGAACGCCCCGCACCTCCTCGGTCAATGGGTTGCCGAAGGGGTCTCTCAATATAACGCTCGACGGCGCTAACATTCAGGACAACTTCCTGAAGTCGAGCGACGGCTTTTTCACCTCGACCCAGGCCAAATCGGACGCGGTCGAAGAGGTGACCATCTCGACGGCGACCCCCGGTGCTGAAAGCGGCGGCGGAGGGGCTGTGCAAATCAAGTTCGTGACCAAGCGAGGGTCGAACGAGTATCACGGCTCTCTCTTCTGGCAGCATCGCAACTCGGCGCTCAATTCAAACTACTACTTCAACAACATAGATGGTTTGGAGCGCGACTTCATGATCTTGAACCAGTACGGCGGCAACGTCGGTGGACCCATCAATATACCCAAGCTCTTCCGTGGACGCGACAAAGCGTTTTTCTTCGTCAACATGGAAGAGTTCAAACTGCCCCAGGTATACGGCTCGCCGACGCGCACTGTGCTGACCGATGAAGCCCGGCAAGGCATATTCACCTACAAGGATTCGGACGGTGCCATACGCAAGGTCGATCTCTACCAGGTCGCGGCAACTGGCCGTGGGGGGCTGACATATCCGAGCACGCCTGACCCGACTATCGCTACGGCGCTCGGCTTGATCGGCGACGCGGCCAGACAGGGCGAATTGAAGAGCCGAATCGGAACCCTTAACGATTACAACCGCCTGGATTTGAACTTCCAGGATCCGGGCAAAAATATTCGCCGGTTCCCGACCGTAAGATTCGACTTCAACGTGACCAACAATCACCAGATCGAGTTCGTCCACAACTACCAGCACTACTTCTCGGACCCGGATGGGGTGAATAACCAGCTCAACGTCTATCCGGGCGCTGGTATAGTGGTGGGGTCTCCCGGCACAACGGGAAGCATCTATCGCAACAACTTCACGTTCGCGGCGGCCGAGCGGTGGACCATCTCCAGCGCACTGGTCAACGAAGTCCGGCTCACCTCATCAGGCAATGGCACGTCGCTCTTCACGCGCGAGTTTTCGCCCGGCCTGTTCGATCTTTACGGAGGGTTTGCTCCGAGCAATCCGTTCACCAGCCCGTTCTTCTCGCGCAGCACCCAGTCGCGGCGCAACACGCCGGTCAAGACCCTGACCGAAAACCTGAACTGGCAGAAGGGGGCGCACGCCATAAACTTCGGCTTCTCCTACACCCGCGTCGCTTCTTTCACACAGGCTGTAGGCAGAGATCTGGTGCCCGGAATCACTCTCGGCGTTGCTGCAAATGATCCTATCAACACAGGCGGCACCGGTATTTTCGTCACCGCGAACTTCCCCGGCAGCACCGCCGCCCAGCGCGCTGATGCTCGCAACCTCTATGCGCTTCTCACGGGGCGCATAAGCGCCACCACGGGGGCTGCTTCGTTGAACGGCGATACCCGCCAGTTCGACCGCAACCCCTCGACGGCCTTCAATCACCAGCAAGAGGTCGGCCTCTACGCGCAGGACTCCTGGAAGGTGAATCCCAACCTGACCTTGACCGGAGGGCTGCGCTGGGAGTTCGCTCCTTCACCCGTAAACGACAACCAGGTCTACACAAGGACCGGAGTGGATGGCGTGTTCGGCGTTTCGGGACGGGGCAATCTCTTCAAGCCGGGGGTATTTGAGGGTGATCTCACTCAATTCAGGCTTCTGGAGAACGGAGAGAAAGGCTTCGACAACCATTACAGGGATTTCGCTCCTTCTCTCGGATTTGCCTGGTCGCCCGATTTGAACAAGAGCTTCCTGGGTCGCGTATTCGGCGAGCAGGGACAGAGCGTGCTGCGCGGCGGCTACTCGATAGCCTTCGTCAGGGAAGGTTTCAACGCTTTCAACAGCATTTACGGAGCCAATTCTGGAGTGTCGGTCTCGTTGAGCGCAAACCCCGCTTCACATCCCGATATATTCGGCCCTCCGGGAAGCCGCCTCTTCCGCGACGGGGACTTCCCGTTCCTTCCAATACCGGAGCCGACCTTCCCACTGACTGCCGGCCAGGGCATTTCGGTCAACGACTTCAATCCCGGCTTGAAGCCCGGATATGTACAGTCGTGGACATTCGGCATACAGAGAGAACTCGGCCAGGATATGGCCCTCGAAATCCGTTATGTCGGCAATCACGGGACGCGCCTGTGGAGGCAGTATGAGTTGGGCGAGGTGAACGTATTCGAGAACGGTTTTCTCGATGAGTTCAAGATCGCAATGGAGAACCTGAATATTGCCAGGCGTGCCAACCCGGCCACCAACAACTTCGGCAATCAGGGGATTGCAGGTCAGAGGGACATTCCCATAATTCAGACTGCTCTCGCCACAACCAACGACGTCAACTTCGCCACCACGATCTCTCGCGGCGAAGCAGGCAGGTTGGCCGCCAACATCGCGCAGAACCTGACGAGGATGAACCGTCTGATCGCTGCCGGGCTGGCTCCTTCGATAACGCTTCCCGATCCGAACAACCCGGCCAGTATGATAACCCTGTCGAACTTCTTCGTCGCAAATCCGCGCTCGCCGACGAGCAGTTGGATCATGGACAACGCGGGCGATGTCAACTACCATTCGCTCCAGATAGACTTCCGGCGCAGGATGGCCCGAGGACTGCTGGTGCAGGGCAGCTACGCCTGGTCGAAGTCGTTGACCAACATGTACGCCAACAGCTCTGCTGTGGCCCTCACCCCGACGACGCTGCGGGATTTCGGTTACGACAAAAGCCCTGCGCCGCGCGACCTGCGCCACCAGTTCAAGCTCGACTGGATACACGAGCTTCCGGTAGGTCCGGGACGGCGGTTCGCCAACGGCAACATCCCTGTCGCCAGCAAGCTGCTCGAAGGCTGGCAGTGGGGCGGCGTTGTGCGCATTCAATCCGGCGGGCCGACATTGTTGACCGGCGGACGACTGACGTTCAACAACCGCGAGTCGGGCGTTGTGCTGAATAACATAACCGCCAGCGAGCTTCAGAAACTCGTCAAGATTCGCAAGGAGACCGTCTGCGACCCGAACACGGGCGAATGCACGGGCGTCGTATTCTGGCTGCCCAAGACCATAATAGACAACTCCCTGGCGGCCTTCGAAGTGGGAGGCAAGACGCTTGCCGACCTCGACCCGAACGCGCCTTACATCGGACCGCCAACCACACCCGGCGAGCTTGGCTCGCGCATATTCCTCTACGGGCCGTGGACATCGAGGTTCGACCTGAACCTTATGAAGAGAACGCGGATTACGGAGAGAACCAATTTCGAGTTCCGCGTCCAATTCCTCAATGCGTTCAACCAGTCGAGCATAACCGTGCGCGAGCCCGGCACCAATAACGATGGCTTCGCCGTCAACTCGTCGGCGTTCGGCCAGACGCGCCAGGCTTACCGCGACTTCACCGTATCGGGAACCAACGATCCGGGCGGACGGCTGATCGAGTTCCAGCTACGGCTCAACTTCTAATTCAACCGACCTCGACGGTCAAAAAGAGAATCGCCCCGGTCTCGATCAGCGGCCGGGGCGATTCTTTATGTGGAACCTTCCTGCAAGTGTCCGAGACCTGCCCGAACTTACTTCTTGTCGAGCGCGGCCTTGATCCTATCGACGACGCTCCGCACTTCGGCCGCGTTCGGAGCCGCGGGCACGTCTATCAAATACTGCTCGAAGGCGCGCATGGCGCTCTCATAATTCTTTTTCTTGAAATAAAGCTCGCCGAGAAGAAACTGCGCGGCCCCCATCCGCGCGCCGCCCAGCCTGTAGGCTTCGAGCAGTTCGCGCTCCGCTTCCGTCTGCTGCCCGACCATCTTCAGCGCCATCCCATATTGAAGGCGCACCTGCGCAGCGCCCGGCAGTATCTTCGCGGCTTCAGCAAGCTCACGCACGGCCTCCGGATACTTTTGCTTGCGGTTGAGCAAGAGCCCGCGCTTGTAGCGCGCATCGCCTTCAGCCTCGCTATCCAGCTTATCATCCGAAAGCACTTTGCGAAGAGCGTCGTCGGCCTCGCCGAGACGGTCGACCGCCATTAGTGCGTCGGCAAACGCAACCAGAACCTGATTCAAAGCAGGATTCTCTTTATAGAGCGCCTCAAGCAGCCTGATAGCCTCCGCGTATTTTCCCTGCCTGGTCCTGGCGATGGCGAGATTCAGTCGCGGGTAGTAGACGCGCGGAGCGATTTCCGCAGCCCGCTCGAACGATTGCGCCGCTTCATCCAGTCTGTCGAGTTTCATGAGAACCACGCCCAGGTCGTTGAGGGCGCGGAAATACTTCGGGAATATTTCAATCGCCCGCTTGAATTCTCTTACGGCTTCATCAAGCCGGCCCGTTTTGATCTCGCTCATCGCATTGTCGTAAGCGATCTTCGCCTCTTCGGGAATTTGCGTGTCGAGTTCTGCAAGATCAACGACTCCTGCCCGAGGGGTCGGCTCGCTCTCAAGCGGCCTGAGAAATATCGGTATGTAATAAACCGTATCCCTGTAGTTTCTGAAGGAGATCGTCGTATCGCCGAAAGTGCGCCCGTCGCTCCGTATGCTGATTCTATATCCGGTATTCGCTCTCAATCCTTGCGAGCGCGTAATGAGGAATCGGCCTTTCGAGTCGGTAAAGAACGTGTCGACGACACGTCCGTCATCCGACTCCAGAGTAAATCGCAATTCGCGCGACGGCAGAGAGCCGTCGGGCATAAAGAACTGTATCGTCGGCGGAGCCTGAGCAAGCGCGTGAGCCGAAAGCGAGATTATGAAAAACAGAGTTACCAGAGAGTGCGACCGGGCTATGGCATAATTCATTCGACACCTCCTTACCAAAAGAGCTAACGACATTGCGGCGCGGGTGGGATAGATTTGCTATCTCAGATAAAGTAATGAAAAACGGGTGCCATTACAAGTCGTTCCGGTAAAATCTTTTCTGCGAACGAACAGGCCGTAAAAAGCACAAAATGGAGTTGCTCACCGGCATTGCGACGCGCTGCCGGGAGCCGATTCCTTCAGTTGTTTCGTTTCCTCCGGCTCATCGGTTCGGATTTTCTGAGCGACCGACACAGGCTTTGCCTCGCGTCTGAGGCTCGGCAGATGCCGCCCGAGCAGCAATACGCCGACAAGGCATAAAACTCCGCCCGCCGCTACAGTTTTGGGCGCGCCTATGCGCGCGGCTATGGCTCCGGCAAGGAGGTTTCCAAACGGGGTCATCCCCATAAGGCTCATCGAGTAAAAGCTCATCACACGGCCGCGCATGCGATCGGGCACAACCATCTGCAAGAGCGTGTTCGATGCGGGCAGTTGAAGCATCAAAGAGAAACCTATGGGGACCAGAAGCGCGGCAGAAAGCGCAAGGTTGCGCGAAGCCGCAAACAACACGAGGAGCGCTCCGAGCGCCACTACGCTTCTCGCCACCACGCGGCCAAGCCCTTCGACCTGACGGCGGGCCGCGAGAGTGAGCGCGCCCGCAAGCGCCCCCATCCCGGCAGCGCCCATCATAAAACCGAGACCGCGCGCTCCTCCGCCCAAAATCTCATCGGCAAAGATGGGCATCAAGACTATATAGGGCAGCCCGCATACGCTGACAATCGCCACAAGCGCCAGAAGCGCGCCGACCGATACCGTGTGACGAATGTAAGCGAAACCTTCTTTCATATTCGACAGCGTCGAGCCGGTGAGCCGTTCCTGTTCTCTCTTTTCATTGCGCATCGAAAGCAGCCCGGCGAGGACTATGATGTAGCTCAAAGCGTTGACCAGAAAACATATACCTTCACCGAACGAAGCGACCATCACCCCTGCAAGCGCCGGACCCGCTACGCGAGCTATATTGATCATGGAAGAGTTGAGGGCTATGGCGTTCATCAAATCCTGTTTGCCTACAAGCTCGGCCACAAGCGATTGGCGCGCGGGCATATCGAAGGCATTGGCAACGCCGAGCATGAGCGCGAGCACAAGCACCCATTCGACCGTCACCCGCCCGCTCATCGTAAGCCAGGCAAGCAGGAACGCCTGGACCATCGAGAATGTCTGCGTGAGCACGACCAGACGATGCCGACTGTGACGGTCGGCCATCACCCCGCCCAGCGGAGAGAATAAGAACACGGGCACCTGCCCGGCAAACCCTACAAGCCCGAGCAACCAGGCAGACCCCGTGAGCCGGTAGACCAGCCAGCTCTGCGCCACGTGCTGCATCCACGTGCCGGTAAAGGATACCAGCATGCCGAAGAAATATATGCGGTAGTCGCGGTGACGCAGCGCCCGGCTCACTTCTCGCAAACGCTCTCTTATGTTTTCGCCCAATAGATCCCTCTATCAATTCTTCAACGATCTGACGCCATCATAAACACGCCCGGCCGATGCATACGGAATTCTACTTTGCCGCAACCACTCGCTCAAGACGGGCCGTCAGCTATCAGCCGTCAGCCGTCAGTGGCTGATGGTCGGTAGTCAGTGGTCGGCGACCTCTTGATATTTCTGGTATACTGCGCGCGGGGTAAAAAGAAGGTTTATCCTGGGAGCGCAGGCATCTTGCCTGCATGCGTTGAGGAGACGCCAATTTTTGAGGAAATCAGCAATTGCGCAAGCCCAGCACGCTAGAAGCGTGCGCTCCCAGGTACTTCGCAACTGCCCTGCTGACGGCTGACGGCTGATAGCTGATGGCTGACGTATGTGGTAAACTGGTCGAGAGCTTTTAGAAGACGGTTCGAAGCAAGGAATCATAATGAGGAACGTCCAGACCGAATTCGATCCGGAGAGCGCGATAATAGATGCGGAACTGCTTGTCAAATACCGCATGATAAATCGCGCCATCGAGACTCTTGAGCGTGCCATAGACGGTGCCCCTCGCCACATAGGTCTCCGCGAGAAGCTGCGCGAAATCCTTATAGACTCAGGGCATCGCGATCAGGCCGCGCAACAGTGCCTCGCGCTTGCGAGCCTCCACATTTCGGCAGGCGACCTCGACCGCGCTAACGAAAGGCTGCTCGAAGCCAAACGGCTCGATCCGCGAGTCTCGGTCACAGGACAATTCCGCGATGTTCGCCGCACGGACGCGCCTCCCACATCGGTCCAAAAAATATTTTCGGGCCATCTGTCGGAAATAAACCTCTTCGACATAGTGCAGATAGTTGAAAACAGCCGATTGTCGGGCGCGCTGATGATAGCCTCATCTGCGGCCGACGGTGAGATATACTTCAGCGAAGGCCAGATCACAGGAGCCTCGTCGGGCAAGGCTGTGGGAATGAATGCGCTAGGCAAATTACTCGATGCCGTCGACGGCACGTTCGAGTTCGAGAAATCGACCAAAGAATACGAGCAGACCATTCGCGCATCGAGCAACACCGCGCTCATACTCGACCTGCTGCGCGCCAAGGATGAAGAAGAGCACGGAATGGGACCGCTCGATTCTTTATAAAGGGTGAAAATAAGCAGAGGAGCAGGGGAGCAGGGGTGCAGGGGTGCTTTTCCTCTCCCCTGCTCCCCTGCTCCCTTCGCTGAAATTCATGGCCGCGCTCACAGGAAATGAATCCTTCACAAACTCCGGCGACAAGTCCTCGAATCGCCTTTGCGCGGTCATTACCGAAGAGACCGTCCCTTCGGCCTGCCGCGCTATAGGTCAAGCGACGAGGCTCGCCGACATGGTCGAACTCCGGCTCGATTACCTGAAAGATTTCGACTTCGCAAATCCCGACGGCCTTCGCCCTCTGCTTCAGTACCCCGACCGTAAGGGAGAGGAGGTTCCGATCATCATCACCTGCCGGGCGGTTTCAGAAGGCGGCCGTCAATCGATTGATGATGAGGTGAGACTCCGACTGCTTACGGAAGGCTTGGCGATGGGGGCCGACTACTGCGATATAGAGGCCGCATTCTATGACCGGGCCGCAAAGTTTTCGCCCGACCCGTCGCGGTTGATAGTCTCTTATCACAACTTCGAAGAAACGCCTTCGGACCTTGATGCGATATATGACCGCGTTACGTTTCGGCCTGCTGCCGTGCATAAGATAGTGACTCGCGCAAACTCCGTGACCGACACGCTTGCCGTCTTTCGATTGCTCGACCGCGCTCGAAGCGAAGGTCGCTCTCTCATCGCGCTTGCGATGGGAGAGCACGGCTCGATCACTCGCATTCTAAGTCCGGCGCGGGGCGGCTTTCTCACATACTGCACGACCCGGCGAGGACGAGAGAGCGCGCCGGGCCAGGCGACCTGCGAAGAGTTGAACGATCTTTATCGCATCGGTCGGCTATCGAGCCGGACGGCTATCACAGGAATCATAGGCCGCCCGGTTTCGCACTCCGCATCGCCCGCCATGCACAATCGGGCCTTTCAGTCGATGGGCCTCGACTTCGTGTATCTTCCAATCGAAGTCGCAGACCCGGCCGAATTCTTCGCCCGTTTCGTGCGCCCCGCAAGCCGCGAAATCGATTGGCCCCTGCGAGGCTTCAGCGTGACCACACCGCACAAGACAGCGGTCTTGCCTCTCGTCGACGAGGTCGATGAGACGGCCCGGAAGGTGGGCGCGGTCAACACTGTTGTAATAAACGAAGGGCGAGTGACGGGGTATAACACGGACGTTCAGGGCGCGATGGAGCCGCTTGAAAACGTCTGCTCACTCGCGGGCGCGCGCTGCGCAGTCGTAGGGGCGGGAGGGGCTGCGCGGGCGGTCGTCTACGGTCTGAGAGAGCGGGGCGCTCGCGTGAGCGTATTTGCGCGCGACCCTGCGAGGGCCGCATCGCTTGCGGATGATTTCGGCGTCTCAATATTTCCCATAGAGTCTCTGGAATCGAGCGACGCTTCTATCATCATCAACGCGACGCCCGTAGGACAGCGCGGCCTGAGCGAGGGCGAAAGCATCGTGCCAATGCGTGCGCTCGCGGGTCGCCCGATAGCTTACGACCTCATATATAATCCGCTTGAGACGCAGTTTCTAAAGGACGCGCGGGCCGCAGGATGTCGCACGACGGGCGGCCTGGAGATGCTCGTCGCGCAGGCCCGATTGCAATTCGAACTCTGGACCGGGCAGAGACCTTCGATTGATATTCTCAGAACGGCGGCGCTCGAAAAGATTGAACGAGACTTCACAAACCAATCTGAAAAATGAAGCCTGTGTTATGATTAGTTTTCGCAAGGAACGCTTTGTAGCTTTGTATGTGTTCAGAAAAACAGTTTTTTGAATTGAGTCAAATGGACTTTCATCAGCAAGTGACGTTAGATCTCAGGTCTGGAAGGGTTGCTTGCGCCCGCTGCTTCCAATAAAGCCAATCGGCGGGTGCAAGCAACCCTTCCCTACCACAAGCTGGCGGGAGATGCCTATTGTCTGGCAATGCGCTGAAAAAGTCTGAACACTTACGTAACCTTATGCTCATTGTGCCTGAGATTCGACTGTTGTAAAATCAGCGATCTGGTTTAACAGAGCGCCGCTCGTGTATTCTCAGGTTAATCGCCGGCAGCAATATCGGCCGCAACAGTCGATTCAAAGGAGTTCGCTATGAAAGCTTTTCGACGCGCCGCCTTACTTTCAGTTCTGTTCCTTATTGCAACCGCAGGCGCAGGGGCAAAGGGTATCACTCTATCAAAGGGTATCACTCTATCACGGCCCTCGCCTCAAGACTCGAAAGTAGCGACAGGTTCGATCACAGGCATCGTCCGCATAGGCGGAAAGCCTGCGGCTGGCATAACCGTGATCGCCTATCCGATGGGCCGTAGCCTTTCCGCCAGGATGGGGCTGACAGGAGAGCGGTCTCAGACGATGAAGGCCACGACCGGCAACGAGGGAACCTACACGCTGACGGGCTTGCCTGCGGGCCAGTATAATGTCACGATCTTTGCGCCCGCGCTCGTTTCCGTCAAGGATGACGATTCCTCCGGTCGCTCGAAAACCGTGACCGTAGCCGAAGGCGGAGCGGCCGAGGGCGTGGACTTCGCGCTCTCGCGCGGCGGCGTAATCACAGGGCGCGTGACCGATTCGGAGGGCCGCCCCCTCATAGGCGAATTCATCAATCTGAAGCGCGCCGACGGGACCGACTCTCCTCAAAACTATTCCGTTGAAGACTTCTCAAAATCGGCTACTGATGATCGCGGCATATATCGCATCTACGGGCTGCCTGCGGGCCGATACATAGTGAGCGCAGGAGGCCTTAATGCTATGGCATATTTCATGGCGCTCCTGGGCCGCCGCAATGTAACGCCCACTTACTATCCCGGCGTCACAGACCAATCCAGGGCGCTGGCCGTAGAGGTCACGGCGGGCAGCGAAGTTACAGGCATAGACATAAAGTTCGCGCCGCCGAAAAAATCCTACAAGGCGAGCGGGCGAATCATCGACGCTGAGACAGGCAGGCCCGTTCCCGACGCCCTGGTCGCTTATACCCCGGTGAGAGACGGCTCCCAAGAGTCGTTCTCTGATATGGGTGTTGCCACCTCCAATTCGAAAGGCGAGTTTCAATTCGAGTCCATCCTGCCGGGCAGCTATCAAGTGGAAGCCGGTTTCATCGGGCCGAGCGAATACTACTATGAAGAAAAGGTTCCCTTCCAGGTTCACAGCGCGGATGTTACGGGACTTGAAATCAAGATGCATCGCGGCGCGAGCATAAGCGGCACGCTCGTCATTGAAAATACGAGCGACCCGGAAGTCTTCGCTGAGTTGCGGGAAGCCGAAATCAACGCTTTTGTGCGAGGCTCGGACGATGGAAGAGGCGGCGAGGCGATGGGAAGAGTGGAGGCCGACGGCAGTTTTCGCATAGGCGGATTGAGTCCGGGCAAAGCGCATATCAACATCCACGCGGGAGGGAGTCTGAGGATCCTGCGAGTAGAGCGCGACGGCCTGGAACAACCCGATGGAATCGATGTCCGGGCGGGCGAGCATATTTCGGGTGTGCGAATCGTCCTCGCTTACGGTGTTGGAAGGGTGCGCGGGCGAGTTGCGATTCAAGGCGGGCCGCTGCCTCCTAACACATACCTTTTTGTCGAAGCGCGCCAGGTGGGCAGCAGCGGCGATGACTCTGATAATAAGGGCGGCGGATCGGTCGGAGCAGACGGAAATTTTCATATCATGAATCTGCTTCCGGGCAATTACGACCTGGAAGTGATCCTGATTTCGCCATCGCAGGATGGAGGTCCGCCCGTCAAATCGACGCTGGGCAACCAGACAGTCACCGTCACGAATGAAACCCCTGTAGAGGTGACGTTCACAGTAGACTGGAAGGCGAAAGGCGGGAGCAGGTAACGCGCCGTCTCGGCGAACCGGCATTCCTATGATCGAGGTAAAAGCGATGAAACGTCTCTTGTGTGCAGCGATATTCCTGACCCTGATTCCGGCTCATGCCGCAATCGCGCAGCAGGCCCCCGCCCCGCCCGCAGGCAAACCCGCAGCTGCCGGGACGAGCAAGGAATCGTCATCGGCCGGCTCGATCAAAGGCCGTGTCATAGACGAAGCGGGCCGAGCAGTAGCGGGCGCTTATGTCATAGCTCTAGCTGCGAACGCGGCGGATAATCCTACGGAGGCGTTAGCCAGTTTATTCAACTCGGCCACTACGGACAGCGACGGCAAGTTCGAATTTAAAGACCTGACACCCAAAATTTACTTTCTATGGACTATCGCGCCCGGATATGTTCAGACGGGCGCTTCGGAGCCGAAGTTTTACCGGGTCGGCGACACGGCGACGATTTCGATGATGAAAGGCGGCGTCATCACAGGTCGCGTGACGACCTCTGCGGGCGACCCCGTAGTGGGTGTGGGCATCCGAACCGTTCGCCTGCGCGATGGAGCAGGACAGGCCACTCCCGTCAGCATGAACTTCTTCTCATACATGTTCATGTCTATACCTTCAGCCCTGGGTTCCTGGAAAACGGATGATCGGGGGATATACAGAATCTACGGTCTTGAGCCGGGCAAATACCACGTTGCCGCAGGCGGAAAGAGCCTGATAGAGCTTTCGGAAGGCGGATACAACGACGATGTTCCGACCTATTATCCTTCTGCTTCCACGCCCGACGCCGCCGTCGAAGTGGCCGTGCAGGCAGGCCAGGAGATGAGTAACATCGATATACGTTATCGCAGCGAGCGAGGCTTCTCTATCAGCGGCACAGTGTCGGGCGATGCTGCTTCCAACAGGGGCGGACTTCTCGTATACCTTATGCGCGCGCAGGGCGGAGCGGTGGAAGCGATCTCGCCCGTCCCTCTACCGAATAGTGAGCGAACTTTCAGATTTGAGCCGGTGCCTGAGGGCGATTACCAACTGATGGCGATGGTCGTCACGGAGCGGGGCCGGAATAAAATTTCGCAACCTCGTTCGGTGACGGTGAGAGGGGCGGACGTGGAAGGGGTCGAGCTAGCGCTCGCGCCGCTCAGTTCTATCTCAGGGAGTGTGGTGATAAAACCTGCTCAGGAAGAGAAGATCAAAGCCGATTGCAAAAACAGGCGCGCGGGTTCGCTCGAAGAGATAGTCATACTGGCTCGCGCCGACAAAAAAGACGTTCCCAAAAATGAGCCGCCCGCATTTTTGACCTCTTACCTGAGCAACGACACCGCCGGCGTGCCGAATGACAAAGGCAGATTCACGATAGGCAACCTGCTATCGGGGGCATATCACTTCGATGTCGAGTTGCCCGGCGAGCGGTGGTACGCGAGCGCCATCTCGCAGCCCGCCCCCGGTCCCAAAGCGAGAGCCATAGACCTTGCGCGCGACAGCCTGAAACTCAAATCCGGCGACGAGATCAAAAACATCCTCATCACCGTGAGCGAAGGCGCGGCCTCGCTCAAAGGGCGAGTCGTCCCGTCCGAAGAAGGAAAAACTCTCCCCCCGCGCATGCGCGTCTATCTCGTGCCCGAAGAAAAAGAGTCAGCCGAAGATGTGCTCCGTTACAGAGAAGTTGAGATAGACGGGAGCGGCGCATTCGAGTTAAACCATCTCGCTCCGGGCCGCTATCTCGTACTTGCGCGCCCTGTCGCGGATGAAGAACTATCACAGGATAATCCGAGACCCGTGAGCAGGGACGCGAGCGGGCGAATGGGGTTGAGATTCGAGGGCGAGGTTATAAACACTGTTGTAGAGTTGAAGCCCTGCCAGAGTGTCGGCGATTACGTCTTTCGCTACACCCCGCCCGTCGCGCCGACAGCGCCCGTGAAGAAAATCAGCCGTCAGCCATCAGCCGTCAGCCGTCAGATCTTTAACCACAGATAACACAGATTTCACAGACGATTTCTGTT
>JAKEHD010000675.1 GCA_022615215.1 Blastocatellia bacterium | reverse complement strand
TTTATTCTCTCATCAGGGCTTGTCGGCGCGACAAGAAATATCGTATCTATTTCGGCCGCCCTCATTCTCCCTATAAATTCGTCCGCCTCTTCGGGCACGAGGTCTGTCGCAAGCACGCCGTCAATCCCTGCGCCCTTCAATCGCTCGCCGAGCGATTCGAGTCCGAGCGCAAGCAAAGGGTTCAGATAGCTGAAGAGCACTATGGGCACATCACTCGTCCGTCGGACCTCAGTGACCAGTTCCAGGCAATCGTGAGCGGTTATGCCGCGCGAGAGCGCGCGTTCGGACGCTCGCTGAATGACGGGACCGTCGGCCATCGGGTCTGAAAAAGGCACGCCGAGTTCTATTATGTCAGCGCCGCTTCGTTCAAGCTCAAGGATGAGACGCCCTGTGGTTTCAAGGTCAGGGTCGCCCGCCGTCAAAAAGGGTATGAACGCCTTGCGCCCCTCGCGCCTGAGATTGCGAAATTTCGATTCTATCCGGCTCATACTCTCATCCCGAAACTCTTCAGAAGTCCGAACCACTGATTACACAGATAACACTGATAAAACCTCCCTTATGGTCGGGCTACTGATTTTTTCTATCCGTGAAATCTGTGTGTGTAGAAGGCCCTGGCCTTCCACTGTGGTCAAACTCCGATTCATCCTTCATCCTTCAATAGCACTGTGTTTACATCCTTGTCGCCGCGCCCCGAAAGATTCACTATGACGACGGAATCGCCCCTCATAGCGGGCACGGTCTTTGTCGCTTCCGCTATGGCGTGCGCGCTTTCGAGCGCGGGGATGATCCCCTCCAGCCGTGATAGCAACCCGAACGCTTCGAGGGCTTCCCGGTCGGTAGCCGAGGTGTAAGCGATGCGGCCCGCGTCTTTCAGATAAGCGTGCTCAGGTCCGACGGCCGAATAATCCAATCCCGCAGAGATGGAATGCGTAGTCGAAATCTGTCCGTTCTCGTCCTGCAAAATGTAACTGTGCGTGCCCTGAAGCACGCCGGGCCTGCCGCCGCTGAAACGGGCTGCGTGCTCGCCTAAAGCAGCGCCTCGCCCGCCCGCTTCAACGCCCACCATTCGCACATCGCGGTCGTCCAGGAACTCGTAAAACAGACCTATGGAGTTGCTGCCGCCTCCGACGCATGCGATCAATAGATCGGGCAGACGGCCCTCGGCTTCAATTATCTGCGCGCGGGCTTCTCTTCCTATGACCGATTGAAAATCGCGCACCATCGCAGGATATGGGTGCGGTCCCATCACCGACCCCAATAAATAGTACGTGTCCTCGACGTTCGTCACCCAGTCTCTGAGAGCTTCATTTATAGCATCCTTGAGAGTGCGGCTGCCTGCATCTACGCCTATAACCTCAGCGCCGAGCAATCGCATGCGAAAGACGTTGAGTTCCTGACGCCGCATGTCTTCCGTTCCCATGTAGACAACGCAGCGTAATTTCATCAAAGCGCAGACGGTCGCGGTCGCCACGCCGTGCTGGCCTGCGCCGGTCTCGGCTATTATGCGAGTCTTACCCATGCGGCGGGCGAGCAGCGCCTGACCGAGAGCGTTATTTATCTTGTGCGCGCCCGTATGACAGAGGTCTTCGCGTTTTAGATAGACACGCGCGCCGCCGAGGTGTTCGGTCAAACGCGAAGCAAACATCAAGGGCGTCGGCCGCCCGACGTAAGTGGCGAGCAGGTGATCGAGTTCGCGGCCGAATTCCTTATCCTCTTTCGCTTGCCGGTAAGCCGAGATCAATTCTTCGAGCGGGTGCATCAAGGTCTCCGGCACGAATTGTCCCCCATAAGGGCCGAAGTGGCCTCGCGCATCGGGCAATCGGTAGATGCTCCGCTCTTCAACTTTACTCATCGAAAATTCCCCTTTGCCGGTGGGCCGTGACCCGTCGTCCGTTGTTGGTTCTGATCGAGGTTCATTCGATCAGTTGTTTGGCTCTACAACGGACGACGGATCGCGAACCACTGACTTGTATTATACTGTGCGCGGCATGGATTGAAACTTTTCATCGAGAGTTCGGGTATGAGCGACTTTTATTTGGAGTGCGGCGGCCCGGACAAGAAAGAAATCTTTAGCCGCTTTCCTTTCGTGAGATGCTCCTGTCGCAGCCAAAGCGCCGCCGATTGCGGCGCACTCCAAATAAGATTCCGTGCTGAAAAAGTTTCATTTTACCCCGCGCGCAGTATATTCCTGATTCGCGCGCGCGACTTCATTCATAAAGCGTCGCAGTTTGTCGAGGTCTTTGCTTCCGGGGCTGGCCTCGACTCCGCTGCAAACGTCTATGGCCATAGGCGACACCTGCCTTATGGCATCCGCGACATTCTCTATCGTCAGCCCTCCCGCAAGGATTACAGGAGCGCGCTTTTTGGCTTCGAGCGCCACGCTCCAATCGAATCTCTGCCCCGTGCCGCCATAACTCCCTTTGATACGTGTGTCGAGAAGCGCCGCGCTCACATCGTATTTTTCGATCACCCCCACGTCGAAGCCCTCGCCCACGCGGAAGGCTTTGATTATCTTGACGCTGTCCAGGCGGGCGCAGAAGTCCGGCGATTCGTCCCCGTGCAATTGCACTGCGCTAAGTCCAACTTGCGATGCGATATCAATGATACTCTCCCTCTCTTCATTGACAAAGACCCCTATGCAGGCGATCAAAGGCGGCAGCCCGGAGATTATTTCGCGCGCAGCTTCGGGAGCGATATAGCGCAAGCTCTCGGGCCAGAAGTTGAACCCAATGGCGTCTGCCCCCGCATCGCTTGCGGCTCGCGCTTCTTCAAGGCTTCGCACCCCGCATATCTTCACCCTCACTCTGCTCATATCAATCGGCTTCCTCTACAAGTTGGGCGAGCGCCGCGCCGGGATCAGGGGCGCGCATAAGGTGCTCGCCGATGAGAAAGGCATGAAACCCTGCGGACTTCAAACGCTTTATGTCAGCGCCCGTGCGAATTCCGCTCTCGCTCACCATTATCGTCGCAGGCGGAGCAAGCCCTCCGAGCCGCACTGAAGTATCAAGACTCACCTCGAACGTGGTCAGGTCACGATTGTTCACGCCTATTATCCGAGCGCCCGCCCGCGTCGCGCGCCCTAATTCCTTCTCGGTATGGACCTCGACCAATGCGTCAAGCCCAAGCTCGGCTGAAAGTTTTATCAATCGCGCGAGCAAATCGTCATCAAGTATTGTAACTATCAAGAGTATCGCAGCGGCCCCGGCGACTGCGGATTCATATACCTGATACTCGTCGAATATGAAATCCTTTCTGAGCAGAGGCTGATCTATTTGCCCTCTTATATCCCCGAGGTAAGAGAGCGACCCGCCGAAAAAATCCTCTTCTGTCAGGACGGAAATCACCGCCGCGCCCGCCCGCGCATAACTCTGAGCTGTGCTTATATGATCGAAGTCTTCGCGTATCATTCCCTTCGAAGGCGACCGGCGTTTTATCTCCGCGATTATATTTGTGCGCCCGGTTTCGTTGAGTGCGACGGCCATCAGATTGCGCGGACGCGAGGAAGCGGCGGCCCTTGCGCGCTCTGCGATCTGCTCGATGGGCTTATCGCGTTTCGCTTCTTCGAGCCGCAAGATTTTTGTACGGACTATCGGGTCGAGTATGCCGCCCGCTTCAAGCACGCCTTCAGGTTTGATTTTGCCTGTCGTTGCCATGCGCCTTCTCGATCAAAGCTTCAGAAAATTCTCAATCATCTGTTTGCCGTATTCGGTCATCACCGATTCGGGATGAAACTGAACGCCTTCGATAGGGAGCTTGCGGTGCCGGAGTCCCATAATCACCCCTTCGGGCGTCGTCGCAGACACCTCAAGTTCATCAGGCAAGCTCTCTCTCTCTACTATTAATGAATGATAGCGCGTCGCCTTGAAGCGATAGGGTATGCCGCGAAATATGGTCTGCGAGTCGTGGCATATCTCGCTCGTCTTGCCGTGCATGAGGACGGGTGCCTGAACTATACGTCCGCCGAACGCCTGACCTATGGCCTGATGGCCGAGGCAGACGCCTAGCACGGGTATCTTTCCGCTGAAGCAGCGAACAGCGGCAAGCGTTATGCCTGCGTCATCGGGCACTCCGGGTCCGGGCGAAATGACCAGGCGCTCGGGCTTCAACTCGCGCATCTGTTCTACGGTGAGAGAGTCGTTACGGTACACATCCACCTTAGCGCCCAGTTCGCCCAGATACTGTACCAGGTTATAAGTGAACGAATCGTAATTGTCTATTACCAGAATCATCGGCCTAATTCTAACACTGCCCGGCGCTTTATCCGCGCGTTTTTTCGCAGCCGTTCGGTCTCATTTATGAGAAACGACCGCCTGTTGAATAGTGGGCGGCAGAGCGTGAAATTCACTGCGCGAGAAGCCCGCGTTTCGAAACATGCGCTCAAGCTCCGAAAAAGTATAAGCGTCGCCGGCGGGCGTCTCGGTCAGCGCGCACATCGGCCCGGTGTTCGCACGCATCGACCACGTCGGCCTGCGCGCATCGCTCGCCAGAGCACAAGCGCCGCAGCCGGCGAACCTGCACTTCGCACAGCTCAACCTCGGCTTCCTCGCGCCGCGCGCGGCGGGCATCACCGTCGACGCGAAGGCGGTCAAGGGCGGCGGCTTCGTCTTCTACGACCCGGACAAGCAGCAGTACGCCGGCGTCCTCGAGCTCGAGATCTCGCGCCTCGTGTCGGTGAAGGCGATCGCCCTCATCGCGACGCGAATGCCGGGCGGCGCCAAGGGCTACTCGATGGTGGTCATCATCACCGCCGAGGGCTTCCGGCCGATCCGGCTGCCGATGGGCTTCGCGCTGGCCGGCATCGGCGGCCTGATGGCGATCCATCGCACCTGCAGCGAG
>JAKEHD010000674.1 GCA_022615215.1 Blastocatellia bacterium | reverse complement strand
GGTCGAGATAGTTTATGCTCTTTGATGTTGCTTGAATCCCGGTGTCACCCAGTGGATAAATTACCGTTTTTGGAGGAACCATAGTGAGCAGAAGAGTGAAGTTCGTAGCTTCGCTTGGAATAGTCGTGGCCTTGATGTTCAGCGTCATCCCCTCGTCAAGTGCGTGGGGAGAAGAAGGCCATCGTTATGTCAACCTCGTTGCCGCCGAGCGCATGCCTGAGGATATGCCCGCTTTTTTCAGAGATGCCAAGAAGCGGCTTTCATTCCTCGGCTACGAGCCGGATCGATGGCGCGACAGCAAGGAGTTATACAAAGCGCTTCAAGAGGTGAACGCCCCTGACCATTTCATCGATATAGACGAGCCGAAAGAGTTCGAGGCTCTGCCCGGCGACCGCTATCAATATGCGGAATGGCTGCGCTCGAAAGGGAAAGACCCGAAGACGATAGGGTTCCTGCCCTATTCGATACTCGAAGGCTATCAGAAGATGCAGGTGCTCTTTCGCCTGTGGCGCGACAAAAGACATGAGAGCGAGCGCGATCAGATAGAGCAGAACATAATCTACTATGCGGGCGTGATGGGCCATTACGTCGCCGACGGGGCGCAACCGCTGCACACGACGATTCATTACAATGGATGGAGCACAAGCTCGAACCCCGATCTATACACCCGCGAGCCGCTCCACTGGCGCTTCGAAGGCGAATACGTCAAGGCGCGCATCAAGCCCGAAGACTTCAGCCCCTTAGTCAAACAGGCGAGGAGATTGCAGGATCCTTTTTCAGACATCATGAAGTTTCTATTTGAGTCCTACAGCAAGACCGAAGACCTCTACCGCATGGATAAGACTGCCCGCTGGGACGATACCAATACTGACCTTGAGTCCGAGCGATTCGTCGCCGAACGCCTGGCTGCGGGCGCGCAGACGCTTGCAAATCTATGGTACACCGCATGGCTCGATTCCGCTTATGGAGCGCCGAATTCCTGAAGGTGATTGACGCACGCTGACAGGACACGCTCGATAAGCCGGAGGGCAAATTGGTGTGCAGGTTTTATGGCTTCAATCTCGCTCGGATAAAAAAAATGGCAAAGACGTTTCCCGTGCTCGTTCATTTAAGTGGCGGAGGCGCTCAGGCCAGAGCACGGGCTGGAGCGTTAGCGATTTACCCCTCGAGTGACCTCCGCCATATAATAATGATAAAGAGAGATTCAGGATGAAACGAATAATTTTTCAAGCGTTAGGGATGATACTGTTTTTATCCGGCGCAGCTTTCGCACAAGGCGTCATCATTCCACAAGAATGCCGCAGGTGCCCTCCTCGCCCCCCTTTCCCAAGACCTCAACCCATACCGCGAGTCCTCAAGGTCAAGTCCGTCAAGGTGGAGACCCGCATAGATTCGCAGGTGGCCACAACGAAAGTCGAGCAGGTCTTTGAAAATGAGACGCCTTACAGACTCGAAGGCGCTTATTTCTTTCCCATACCTGAGAGCGCATCCATTTCGGATTTCGCCATCTATGACGGCGACAAACGTATGGCCGCAGAGCCTATGGAGCGCGCGAAAGCCCGACAGATTTATAACGAGATAGTGCGCAAGATGATAGACCCCGGCCTGCTCGAATACGCGGGCAAAGACCTCTTTCAGGCCAACGTGTTTCCAATCGAACCCAGAAGCACTAAAAAGATAGACCTCACTTATACGCAGGTGCTCAAGAACGAAGGCGGCACCGTCTCTTATCGCTACGAACTTGGGTCGGGCCGCCGGATGATGCCGCAACCCATCGGACAGGTGGCCGCAAGCGTCGAAATCGTGTCTCAGATCGACCTGAAGAATATCTTTTCGCCCTCGCACAGTATCTCCGTAAAAAGAGACGGCGAGCGCCGCGCGCGACTCAGCTTCGAGGGGACGGGCGCGGACACTCAGAAAGATTTTCAACTCTATTATTCGCTGTCGGAAAAAGAGTTCGGCCTGTCGCTTTTGACTCACAGAGAGCCGGGCAAGGACGGCTACTTTCTAATGCTCATCTCTCCGAAGGTGAACCTCAGCGAGCGCGAGCGCCTGGCCAAAGAAGTCATCTTCGTGTTCGACACCTCCGGCTCGATGAGCGGCGAGAAGATGGAGAAAGCGAAGGCCGCGCTCAGGTTCGGGGTCGAATCGCTTTCCGAGCGCGACAGGTTCAACATCATATCGTTTTCCGGCGAAGAGCACTTGATGAAGGGCCAACTGGTCGAAGCGACCAAAGATATGAAACGCGAGGGCTTCGCTTTCATAGAAGGGTTGCGCGCAGAGGGCGGGACCAATATCAACGACGCGCTGGTCGCCGCGCTCAAACAGTTTCAACCTGGCGAACGGCCCCGGATGATAGTCTTCCTCACCGACGGGCTTCCCACCATAGGCACGACCGATGTAAAGAAGATAATCAGCAACGTGACGGAAGCCAACCGTGCCGATGTGAGACTCTTCAGCTTCGGCGTCGGCTATGACGTGAATACGAATCTGCTCGACAAACTCTCCGCTGATAATAAAGGCACGAGCGATTACATAGAGCCGGGCGAAGACCTCGAAGTCAAGGTGTCGAACTTTTTCGCGAAAGTGAATCATCCCGTGCTTTCGGGACTTCGATTGGATTTGGGCGGAGTCGAGGCGGATTCGATCTATCCGCGGACGTTGCCCGATCTCTTCAAGGGAACGCAACTCACCATAATCGGGCGATATAAGAACTCAAAGGACCGCGCGACCGTTCGATTGAGCGGGAAGGTGGGCACGCGCGATGCAACCTATTCGTTCGACGGCCAGAGTTTTGCGTCTGAGAAGAGCGACAATCGCTTTCTGCCGAGACTCTGGGCGACCAGAAGAGTCGGCTATCTCCTGGAGCAGATAAGGCTCAACGGCGAGAACCGCGAGCTTGTTGATGAAATAGTCGCGCTTGGGACGCGCTTCGGCATAGTCACACCTTATACGTCGTTCCTCGTGACCGAAGACATGAAGCAAGACTTCGCCAGAAGTGAAAGGCGCGATAACTCTCCGCGCCGTCGCTTATCTGAAAGCATGACCGGGGTAGCCGGTGGTGCCGCTGCCGCCCCAAGCCGCGAGATGGCCGTCCGTCGCAGCCAGGCCGAGCAGGAGATGAAAGATGCCGATACCGTAATCAGTCCCGATGAATACCTGAGTAACGTAACCACAGTCGGCAGCAAGACCTTTATGTTGAAAGATGGGGTGTGGACTGACACGGCTTACAAAGCGGGCGACAACCTGCCAAAGGTCGAGGTGAAGTTCGGCAGCGATGAATTCTTCGCCCTGCTTGCGAAAGAACCCGAGCTTTCGGAATTCTTCGCCATCGGCGAAAAGGTCATAGTCGTCTTCAAGGGCAAAGTGTATCAAGTCACTTGAGCGTGACATCCTAGTTGGCTTGTATGTGTTCAGACAAACAAAAAACTCACCACAGAGACACGGAGGCACAGCGCGGCTTTCTCCGTGTCTCCGTGCCTCCGTGGTGAAATCCCATTCCAGG
>JAKEHD010000673.1 GCA_022615215.1 Blastocatellia bacterium | reverse complement strand
TCGGAAGAAAGAAATCTTTTGTAGAGGGCTTCTGCCCTCCACTGTGTTATCTGTGCGATCTGTGGTTAATCGGGGTCACATGGCTGATAGCTGATAGCTGATAGCTGATGGCTGACGGCTGATAGCTGAACGGGTTTGCCTGATAGAATTTTTATGATAGATTCTCAAGCGTGAACGGGATTGAATTACGGTCCCTTCACGAATTCGAGCGAGTATTCGCTCAAGCAATCATCTCAATCAATAGGAGACGCGATGAGTGAAGTTCTGGAAATGGCTGACGCGATGGTGAAGCTAGAACCTATGTCGCATGGTCGGCCCGATCTCAGGAAGAAGAAGCCCAAGATACTGGCCGTCATCATGGACAACTGCACGGGGTGCGCAGGCTCTCCGGCATGCGTCGAGTACTGCCCCGTGGATGAGTGCATGTTCTGGGTGCCGGATGCGGACTACTACCCTGCGGGCCGCATAGAGGTGGACCCGAACCTATGCATAGGGTGCAAGCTATGCACGAGCAAAGGCCCTGACGGAACCTTCCTCGAAGGCTGCCCGTGGGACGCCATAGAAATGATGGCGACCGACGAATGGGAAGCCAGGACCGGGGTCACTCTCAATCCGTAGTCCGTCGTCCGTTGTCCGTTGTCCGTTGCAGTTTTTCAAAGCCTGTGTTTCGGCTCATCAAGCCGCCGAAACAGAACGCGAACTCTCTCTCGGAACGCTCAAAGATGTTCGGGCCTATAGCCGGATTGTTGAAACCGAACGATGATGGTCATCACTTCACTGAGAGACATAGTGGCTTTGCGGTGGCATTGCAGGAAATCGGTCTCTAGGAGCCTGGTTTTGAAAGTCGGCTCGAAGGTCTGGCAGAAATCGTCAAGGTCAGCGAAAACCAGCAGAATGTCGTTATTGATAAGAACTCCTTGAAGGTGAGAGATTTGTTCGGATATTTCAATCATATCTCGAGGTGTTCCTTTGCTTCTTACCGAGCAGGCTCGCCACAAGGGTCCAGCCTGCCGAGGCGCTGCATTACAAGTAACTGCGTAGGTGGTTACTCATAATTAGCGGCATAGCTGAGTGTAGATATAATATTTTGCAAGTCTAGCCATCCTATCTACCAAAACATTCTACGGCGTTTACGCTTCTGCTCCTCTTTGGGCTCGAACCGATTAATATTTTTGTTAAGGACGCGCAGCAATTTCGAGGTGCTGACTTGCTGCCCTGCCTTCAATCCCCGAATGCGAGCAGAAACGCTGATGAGATAAACCTGTTTGCGATCCACGAGCCAGAAAGCGTAAATCCAGAAGGGGCGAATCACCAGCAACCTCACTCTGGAGTCATCTTTTTCCTCCTTTTCCAGATGGGTGATTGCCTCGTCAATCCGCCCGGCAACCTTCGATATGGCCACGTTGAAGACCTTGTGCACACCCGAAGGTGGTTTTTGCGACAGGGCGCAGGCTTTCGCAGAGTTGTCGAGAAGAATCTGATGGTGCTGGTATCTGGTCTTATAGGAAGGGAACTTGCCGCTCTCAATCGCCTTTTGAAGATTTTTCGTGCTGAGATTCCAGATGTCGAAGGATTCGGCCAATTGGACGCTTCTCGGCTGTAGTTCATACTTCATTTTCCGGAAAAGCCCCGATAACAGGCGTCCGATTTGCGCAATGAGGTCGGAAACCGGAGCGTCATAGCGTGTCTCATTAGTTGCCATGGTTATCTTCCTCGCTTTCACGTTTCGAGAGTCTCCAGGTGGCACTCAACCGCCCTAAATGGTTTTTGCGGATATTGGATTCATCCATCAAAACGTTTGCAACAGTGATCGGATCGTGGTAGAAGAACGTGGCCTGCCCGGTCTCAGGATATTGCTCCCATCCGCAAAGGATAATGAGATGCCCCATATCCGGGTGGCGGTATCCGATTTCAACAGGGTGTCCTGAATCAAGCATATCCTGAAGTTCGTCTCTGAAAAGAGGTAGATTTATCGCAGGACTTCTGCGCTTGAAATCCGCTTTGACAGGATACTTGCTCCATAGCTCGGTAACTTTCTCCTGATCCAGCGTACGGTCGCATCGGCGATTGTGGTTGGATATGTTATTGCTGGTGCAACAATTTGACCCTCCCCCCAGCAATGACAGTCCTGTCTGGGCTATCTCACATTGTTCATCATCCGAGACTCCGAAGTGCTTGAGTATCATTTCCACGCAGGCAGCCCAACACCATGTCTCTTCTTCCTGCTTCTCATAATTCACGTCTATGCCCCCACTCCGAGCGGGAGGGCGTAGATCAAGAATAATCTCCTGTCGGGAAGTAGCGCGTAACGGCATGGAAATCCTCCTTGAAAACCATTTATCCAAAAACCAGTGTCACCCGCTTCGCAGGCCAGCAAGCGAGCACAGGTTCCGTCCGGCCATCACCTTAGCCGGGATGTGGAACCCTTCACATAGACCACTCCGCAAAGCGGAGCGCCAGAGCCTCCGAACCGCCCACCGCACCCGGAGGTCGTTTCGTTTACCGATGTATCGTCTTCCTCGCTTTCCTGAGAGTCGTCGTGCGAGTGATCTTCGTGGTCGCCGGGGTGGTCAGGAGAATGGTCTCCCTCAGAATCTCCGGTGCCAGGCGCGGGGTCGTCTGGCTTTACTACGAAGTCATATCGCCGCTCGTCAGGGACACCAAGCACAGAATAGTACATGTGAAAATGGAAAACATTGTCACGAGGAGGATCCGTAGGCACGTTCTTGATAAAAATAGCAGTGTCTTCGTCATCTTTCACAGGGATGCGAAAGATGCACTTCCCTGTCTCTGTGTCCTTCAAGACGATTTCCTGCTTTTCGGGCACCGGATCCAACTCTATGCTGATTTCATCACTGGCGCTTCCGAAAGGCTCCGGCTCTCCGTCCCCGACCGCGCGCTCAAGCAGTTTGGAAAATCTACTGTTGTAGAAGGTTCCGTTATTAATTTGAATTATTGGCGTAAGCATATTGTCTTTCAGGGACAGATGACCTTCATGTTCGGGGAACTCATCACTCTCCACATTCAATACCCAGCCAAAGTCTTTCGCCAACGCGCTATTAGGGTCATTGAGGGGCGGGTTGAGCCGGTCAAGCTCTTCGCCGCTAAAGAAAGGCCTGGCATCCGGGACGCTTCCTTCGATTTCGAGCGTCCATCGTCGTCCAGACTGTGGAATATCCACTTTCGTCGCACGGATCTCTCCCTCCGCATCCATCAATTCGTAACATATCGTGAGGGCGTGACCTTCAGCGGGAAGAACACCCATCTCGCAAACGTTTTTTTCCCTTTCCCCCGCACTTGCTTTGTCTCTCTCTCTGAGGAATCGTCCCACTATCAATCCATCGATATGGATTTGCACATGCCCATTGCCAGGTACTTGTGACATCATATTTCTCCTTCTTAGTTGTAATCTCTGTGAAGCGTGCTCCACAGGCGTGAGCGGGCACGACGCGCCCGCAGGTCAAAAACTCGTCCGCCCGCCGATGGCTTGAAACGCTGCCCAGTGCATCGGCCGGTGATAGCGCGCCTCCGGCCCTTGCAGCAAAGCGCGCTTGGCATGCCAGAGCGCCTCTGCGGCAGGCAAGCCATCGCGTTTGCGATACTCGTGAAATCGAATCATCAACTCCGCTGCGGCAGCAGAGTCTACGGGCCACAAACTCGCCACGACGAGAGGTACGTCGGCTACCAGAAAGGCTCGTGCCATGCCTATCATGCCCTCACCGCGATAGTATCGCTCGACACCGGTCTGGCAGGCCGACAGCACCGCCAACCGCAGGTGCGGCAGTTTCAACGCATAAATCTCATGAGCCTGCAACCGGCCATCGGTCGCCTGTGCGCTCGCGCTACTTGTCGGCCCTTTCGCCAGCACGAGGCTTGAGCGCAGGGCCGCCCGCTCGTCTATGACGCAGTGCAGCGCGAAATGAGCCACGTCGGCTTTCGCAAGTTCGTTGCGGACTGTCTCTTCACGCGCTGCCGGGCCAACCAGCGGGCGCGAGGGCGGATAAAAGGCGGCTATCTCTTTAGCTTCGCGCCTGGCGTCGGGAAGCGAGTCGAGTCTGGAAAAGGTGGTGCGGTCAAAACTCGGATCACCGACGATCATCAGGCGCTCCGTCCGCACGCCCGCTTTCTCCTCGGCCAGGTCCGTGCAAATTGTGAATAAAGTGGCGCTCGGCGCAAGCGTCACCAGATAATCCTCAAGCAGGAAGCGATTGCTGACGGGTGATACCAGCGCATCCCACGGCAGCCGGTTGAGTATCTTATCGGGAACTATGACCAGCGAGCGGCAGTCGCCGAGCAGGGCCTCGACCGGCGCGATCAG
>JAKEHD010000672.1 GCA_022615215.1 Blastocatellia bacterium | reverse complement strand
TTACCCTTGTTTGTTCGCCGGACGGAGGGCGTTGCGGAGTTGCTTCCCACCTTATATCTGATCCAGGCAAAGAGCGTTTTCCCTGCCCGCTAACGGAACGCATACACGGGCCAAGTTCATACGCCCCGGTATATGTGGTATGATAAAGCGTGATTGAAAATTACAACTTTTCGACGTGCCGGTGAATCATAACTGGACATGAGGGCGGCACAAGGGATCGGGATTGATGCAAGTTGTTCTAATCGAAATAAAAACCTTCGGAGGCATGCGATGAAAAAAATAAGGAATCTAATATCGAAGGCAGGCGTAATAGCGATGATAGCTCTGCTTGTCTTACCCCTTGGCGCGCTGGCGCAAACCAGAGTCAAAGCCCCCAAAAATCCTTATGATACAAGAAAAGATGTAGAACTCGGCCAGCAGGCGGCCGCAGAAGTCGAACGCCAGTTGCCCGTGATGAATGACGCGGTCGTCTCCGATTACGTCGAGCGCGTCGGACGGCGACTCGTCGAATCGATCCCTGGAGAGTTTCAGCACCGCGAATTCCGCTATTCATTCAAGGTCGTCAACGCAAGCGACATAAACGCTTTCGCCTTGCCGGGCGGCTTCACTTACGTCAATCGCGGCCTGATCGAAGCGGCCAGCAACGAAGGCGAGATGGCGGGCGTCATGGCGCACGAGATCAGCCACGTGGCGCTTCGTCACGGAACGGCGCAGGCGGCCAAAGCCCAGAAGTACGCCATAGGCCAGGCGGCGGGCGCTATCCTCGGCGCTATCATAGGCGGCGGAGTGGGCGGCGTCATCGCTCAGGGGAGCCAGTTCGGCATAGGCGCTTACTTTTTGAAGTTCAGCCGTGAGTATGAGAAGCAGGCCGACCTGCTCGGCGCGCAGATGATGGCCGATGCAGGGTACGACCCGCGCGACCTTGCGAATATGTTTCGCACGATAGAGCGCGCGAGCGGCGGCGGCGGCCCTCAGTGGCTCAGCAGCCACCCGAATCCCGGCAATCGTTACGAGTACATAAACAAGGAAGCCGACCTCCTTCGCGTCAATGACCCGATTCATACGACGCGCGACTTCAATCGCATACGCGCGCGCCTGCGCGATATGCCCCGAGCGCGTTCGATGTCTGAAATTGGGCAAAGCAATCAACGACACCCGACCAGCAACCGCCAGCCCGCGGGCCGCGTCGAGTATCCGTCATCGCGCTATCGCACATACACGGGCGGCAATCTGTTCCAACTCAACGTGCCCTCGAACTGGCGCGAGTTGCGGGGTGATAACGAAGTGACGTTCGCGCCCGAAGGCGCTTACGGTGAAGTCCAGAGGCGGTTCGTCTTCACGCACGGCGCGCAGGTTGGAGTGACGCGCGCGCGCAGCCGCGACCTGAGACAGGCGACCGATTATTACTTACGCGAGCTGGCCGGAGGCAATCCGAACCTGAGACAGCAGGGCGGCTACCAGCGCGGGAACATCGCTGGTCAGTACGCGCTCGGCACCACTCTGACCAACATCTCGGATGTGACGGGACGGACGGAAATCGTCCTCCTCTATACGACCTTTTTGCGAAACGGAGACCTGTTATACATGATAGGCGTCGCGCCGCAAAACGAGTACCGTAACTACCAGAGAACGTTCCAGAACATACTCTCGTCGATCCGGCTCAATAATTGAATGGTCCGTCGTCCGTCGTTCACAAGCTGCGGGTCTCGCGCTACCGCAACAACGGACCGATACGACGGACGACGGACCAAAGAATCATTTCTGCGGCAGAGGCGGTTCCTTGAGTGTGCAATCTACCGTAAGCGACTTCAAGAAAGCCAGCAGGTCCGCTTTCCGCTCCGGGGTTATGGTCTGCTTCTGTAGGTTCTTCGTATCAAGGTACTTGTTGGGCTTGCCGCCTCCAAGCATTACGTCGACCGCTTCTTCCAAAGTGGCGACGCTGCCGTCGTGAAAGTAAGGAGCCGATTTTGCGATGTCTCTGAGCGTTGGAGTCTTGAATGCTCCGGTCTCTTCTTCACGGCCCGACGGTTTTGCGCGTCCCACATCGGGTTCAGGCTGGTCCATGCCTATGCCTGCGTTGTGATACAACTGATCCGTGAATAGCGCGCCGTCGTGACAGTTGTTGCACTTGGCATCTTGAAAGACCTGCCAGCCGCGTTTAACGTCTTCGCCTACGGCCGATTCATCCCCCGCGCGCCAGCGGTCCCATGCGGTGTTTCCGCCGATGATGGTCCGCTCATAAGCCGAGACCGCCTTCATCATGTTTTCCGCCGTCGCATCGCTTCCGAATACTTTCTGGAACTGCGCGCGGTAGCCCTCAAGAGCGTTTATCTTTGCGACTATTTCATCCGCTTTGGCCCCCATGTTGGCTCCCGTCCAGGCGGCCATGGCCTGTTTTTCAAGCGACCCGCTCCTGCCGTCCCAGTAAAACTCTTTGTGGTAGCCGATGTTCCATAGCGTAGGGCTGCTGCGAGGCAGCGCCTTTTCGTAAGCGCCTACGGCTTTCGCCAGACCGTCGGTCAGGCCCTTCTCGCATACGTGGCATGAATAGCACGAGCGCGAGCCGTCGCCGCTCAATCGCTTGTCGAAGAACAACTGTCGTCCCAGCGCAACCTTCTCCTCTGTCATTGGATTGTCGGGCGGGATGGCCATCTCCTCGTAGTTGGGAAGCCCCGCCGGGAGAGGCAAAATTTCAGGCTTGAATTCGGAGGCGGTCATCTCTTTGGGTTGGTCGCATCCGGTCAGCGAAATCGCTGTGACGAAAACAATCGAGAAAATAAGAATGGCCGCAAGCTTCAAGATCGGTATTCGTGTTCTCATCTGCATTCCTCCTGGGAAGTGGTGAATGGAAAACTATTTTGTCTCTGGTCCGTCGTCCGTGGACTGAATGAAATTTAACCACAGATGACACAGATGACACGGATAGCTGATGATTCTGTAGAAGGCATAAAGATTTCTTTCTCAAAGATTTCTTTCTCAAAGATTTCTTTCTCAAAGATTTCTTTCTCAAAGATTTCTTTCTTCTTGCGCTTCCCACTGTGAAATCCGTGTAATCAGTGGTCAAAGTCCGCCGATTGGATCCGTCGCCCTTCTTCGAAGGACCGCGATGGAAACAACAACGGACAAATCAATCGGCCGCGCCATAAGGCAGAACGGGCACACCGAGGTGCGGGCCGGGATTGTTGAGCGCGGTTCTGAGCGCAAGCTCAAGCGCCGTTCGCGTATCATCAGGAGTTATTATCGCATCGACGAAGCCGCGCGCCGCTGCGAAGCGTGCGTCAAGCTGTCGATCGTATTCGGCGCGGACGCTCTCCATACGCTCATGCATTTCGTCAGAAGGCTTGCGCCCCTCGCGGCCGAGTTTTTCAAGCTCGGCGCTGAAGAGAGCCATAACGGCCGATTCGCCTTCCATGACGCCCATCCTGCCCGTAGGCCAACTGAATATGAAATCCGGGTCGAAGCCCTGGCCCGCCATCGCATAATAGCCCGCGCCCGATGCGTGATTGATCGTAAGCACGAGTTTAGGCACGGTCGCCGTAGCCATAGCCTCTACGAAGCGCGCGCCCGCGCGAATGATGCCCGAATGCTCGGCTTCGGTTCCCACCATGAAGCCTGACACGTCTTGCAGAAAAAGGAGTGGCGTCCCGTGTCGGTTGCATGTCTCTATGAAGTAGGCGACCTTCTCGGCCGAGTCGGTATAGATTATGCCTCCGAACTTGGGCGGCCGCCCGGCTGTCCCGCGAATGAGTTTGCGCTGGTTCGCTATTATGCCGACCGGTATCCCCTCTATTCGAGCGTGGCCCGTTATCATCTCCTTCGCGTAATCGGCCTGAAACTCATCCATATCGCCCTCGTCGATCAGGCACCCTATCACGTCGTGCATATCGTAAGGGTGGCGATGATCGGCAGGTATTATATCGTATACATCGGTCACGGGACGCGCGGGCGGGCGAGGCGCTTTGATCTGCACTCTGAGGGGCGGAGGCGCGGGTAGTTCTGTGACGAACTCGCGGAGTTTGAGGACGCACTCCTGATCGTCTCTGGCGCGATAGTGAGCGACGCCCGAAATCTCGTTATGAGTGAGCGCGCCGCCGAGCGTTTCGCTGTCCACGATTTGGCCGACCGCGCCCTTTACGAGGTTAGGCCCTCCAAGCCCCATAAAAGATGTGCCTTCGACCATGATTATGATATCGGAGAGAGCAGGAAGATAAGCGCCGCCCGCAACGCACGGTCCTAAGACGGCCGCAAGTTGCGGCACCTTCAGGTAGCGGCGCATGACAGAGTTATAGAAGAATATGCGCCCCGCTCCGTACTGGCCCGGAAAGACTCCGCCCTGATAAGGAAGATTGACGCCCGCCGAATCCACAAGGTAGATGATAGGGGCGCGGCATCGCATGGCTATCTCCTGCATGCGGAGGATTTTCTTTATTGTTTCGGGCCACCAGGAGCCGGCTTTTACTGTGGCATCGTTAGCTACGACTATGGCCTCACGTCCATCGATTCGGCCTACACCAGTGACTACGCCTGCGGCGGGCGCTTGCCCTTCGTATTGATCGTAGGCGATGAGCAAGCCTATCTCCTGAAAATAAGCATCCGGGTCGAATAGAAGTTTTATTCGCTCGCGAGCCGTGAGTTTGCCCTTTTTCTTCTCTCTCGCGATGCGTTCGGGGCCGCCGCCTTCGCGCAGACGCTCTTCTAGCGCCCGGACATCTTTGACGAGGTTTTCAAAGTGCTCGCGGTTAGAAGTAGGGATTTGAGTCTCCATAGCCAGGTTAAAACAGAGAAGCAAGAATATCACGGAGACGCGCGCGGGCAAAAGTGACGAAGGCGGATGTTGTGCGGTTGCGCGATGGTTGAAATACCGGCCGGGAGGATTGGAGAGAATAAGAAATAAGGAATATACAGATCAGATTTGACACATCGTGAAAAAGAGAGTGCAAGGAGCCGGTCCAGCCAGAAAGAGAAAGCAAAAAAGAATTAGAAAGCAAAGGACTAGGGATGCGGGAAAAGAAGAGGTGTAAGTAGAAAAAAAGAAGTCAATCTCAAGGCAGAAGGATCAGAGTGAATTCGCCTTAAAGTCCCCTTTCACTCTTTATTGCTGACCTGATTTCCTTGCGGTTGACGACGCAGAAGCACCTGTAGTATTCTGCGTGCTGTTGATAGCAAGTCGCTAAGAGTTTCAACCTTCGGACAAATTGTTCGAATCATTAAGGGCGGTAAGCTGATTCCTCTCGTATCCAGGGAATTATCGTCGGAGATCTCTCGACAATTCTAACCGGGCCTGAAACGGCTTTATATTTTTGATAGGAGTTACGCAGTTCGACCGGATTTCAATGGCTTAAAGGCGACACTGTTTACGTAAGCTCTCCGGTTACGACACCACGATTCTTCCAACTGCGTAATTCCTGTTTAAAATAAAAATTATTTGAAGGATTTTGCATGATTGCGGGCGTATTTTCCGTCTACATGTTATGACAGAAAATATCGGGGAATTATAAGCGCAGTCGCCTGTGCAACTTCAAATGCTGGAAACCGGGAATAAACATCAGGAAAGTAGGAGAAATAGCATGACTAAGACAGGTACAAAACTATTCCGCTTGTTCATCGTTTTTTGCGTAGTTTCGGTCTACGCCCCTTTAGCCTTGCCGCAAGGGCAAACGACCGGAGCCATTCAAGGCCGAGTCTACGATATTGATACAAACCTTCCTGTCGCCGAAGCCACCATCACGGTGAGGAATCAAGACCTGGGGCTTGAACGCACGGCGCTTACCCGCTCAGATGGCAGTTATGTCATTAATATTCTGCCACCCGGCTCTTATACGATATCTGCTACACACCCGGAGTATGAGCCTGCCTCGGATTCCACGATTTCCCAGGCCAACAATTTCGCAGTGCGCATCTCTACGATAAATCAGGTTGCGCAACGGCTGATAGGACTCAGAAAAAAAGGCTCTTCTCCTCAGCCGCCTGTCACTCAGCCGCCCGTACAACCACCGTCAGATCCAGGCTCCGTCGGGGCTGGATCAACGGAAGATCAGCTAACCAATACAGTGACCGCAACCAGGGGGGGGAATTTTGACAGGCTTCAATTGCTGTCTCTCCCCTTGCCCGGAATACGCAGCTTCGACAGTCTGGCATTTTTATTACCGGGAGTCGCCCCTCCGCCGCAAGCCATAGGCCAGTCAGTCGGGCCGGGCATCGGAGCGGGAATCGGCACGGCGGGCCAGTTTTCGGTAAACGGAAACCGGAGCCGCGCCAATAACTTCACGATAGACGGCTCGGACAACAACGACCAGGATGTGGGCGTCCGGCGGCAGGGATTTCTCGCGCCCACTCCGCAAAATATCGAATCGCTTCAGGAATTCCGCATCTCGACGCTGCTATGGGATGCCGAGTTGGGTCGCAACCCCGGCTCGCAGGTAAACGCCGTCACGAGAAGCGGAAGCGGCGACGTTCACGGCCATGCTTATGGCTTTTTCACCGACGATAAATTGAATGCGCGCAACGCCTTCGACTTCACCGACACGTTGTCAGCCGGCGGAATTCTAACCTCACCCAACGGCAAGGACCAGTCTTCACGGCTACAGATGGGATTCGCGCTCGGAGGAGAAATCATTCCCAACCGCACATTCCTCTTTGGCAGCTTCGAGTATATGTATCTGGATGCGGATATTGAGCAGCACTTCGCAACGCCCACCTCTGCCGAACGCCGGTTTCAGGGGGAGCCTTTTTTAGGAGTTCTTACCCCCTTTGCTTTTGATTACGTAACGGACGCGGGCGCTACTCCGGCTGGTCTTAATTTATTCCAGTTCTATCCTCTGCCCAATAATCCGGGAGGCCCTTACGGAGCCAATACCCTCAGCAGGATTCTGTCGGCCGATGGTCAAGGGCCGAGCGCTTCTCTCAGGCTAACGCACCAGCTGATGCCGAATCACATACTTAACGCGCGTTACAATTTTACGGACGATGACCGGGAACTGCCAAGCATCAAGAGGGCGATCAACTCTTCGATTGAATCACACGTCCGCACTCAGAATTTGTCGCTGATCGTCGATAGCTCTTTCTCTTCGACACTGGTTAATCAGGCACGAATCTCTTTCGGCCGCACACGGCTCGATTTCGATGGGGAATCGAATACTTTCCGGAAGACTTTCGATAGCGAGGTTCTTATCGTCCCGAGAGATGGAAGTCCGCCTTTCCCTGCTATATTCCCAACAGACACAGGTCCCATAGGTGAGTTGATCATCCGCCCGTTTAGCCCTGTCGGTATAGATGCTTTCCTCTTTCCTCAAGAGCGTGCTAGTAACACGTTTCAATACGCCGACACAATGTCTAAAACATTCGGCAACCATTTGTTAAAGTTTGGTGCCGACATCAGGCGCGTCCACCTCAATAGCCGCCAGGACCGCAATTATCGCCCGTTATTCGAAGTCAACAATGGCCTGGTGAGAGCGATAAACCTGGACACGGGCGCATCAGAAATTCGCTTCCTTCGGGGCGTGGATTTTGCAAGTCTTGGGCAGGTATCTTCCGTTCAACAAACGCTTACCGCAGGCACTCCTGATTCAACCATCGGGCTGAGGCTTACAGAATACGACTTCTTTATAAATGACAACTGGCGCATTCGGCCGAACTTCAGCTTCGATTATGGATTACGTTATGAGTACAATACGGTTCCGCGCGAGGTGAACGACCGCATTGAGCAAGCACTCAGGCTGGAGGGCCTCCCGACCCCTGGTTCTTCATCTTTCGATACGCCTGAGCGCACCGAATTTTTCAACAGCTTGATCGATGCTTACAAAGGTATTCTTAACGGTCGCACCAGGATATATGAATCCGATAGCAATAACTTCGGGCCACACATTGGCTTTGCCTGGGATCCATGGTCGAATGGCAAGACGTCGATTCGCGCCGGATACGGCGTCTACTACGACGCTGTGCTGGGAGCGGTCGTCAATCAATCCCGCAGCGTCTTCCCGACCGAGATTCCGATCAACCTCGATGCATTGTTCTTTGCGTCAGCAGGATTGATATTTAACAATCCTGTGTTCTTTTCCATCCCGGATGGTCAAGGGAACACTTCTTTCCTCATCGCTCCCGGAACAGGAAATCAATTCGGCGCTGAGGGGGCTGACTTTCCTGCTCTGTTAGCCCAACTCCTTTTGCAAGGCGAAGGCGCAACCGGCGGACTTGCTTTTACGATTCCAGAAAAGGATCTCCGCACTCCCTACGTGCAGCAATGGCACCTGACGATTGAGCAGGAGTTGTTCAGAGATTTCCTGGTTTCAGCGGCCTACGTCGGCACGAAAGGAAATAATCTGACCCGCCTGACCACGCCGAACGGCGGGCCTAGCGTGACATCATTCAACTTTGTCTTGGAGAGTCAGGGGCTCGTTTCAATCGTCGATTTTACGAACCCGGTTTTCAACCAATTTCCGATCAACCGCGCAAACGAATTTCTTGGAGCATTTCAGGTATTCGAAAACTCGGCCAGATCCAACTATCACGCTCTGCAACTTGAGGGGCGCAAGCGTTACTCTCAGGGCTTCACCTTTACGACGGCCTATACCTGGGCGCACTCGATCGATCAGGTGTCGGACATAATTGCAACGGCGGGAGCGCCTGTGCTTCCACAGGATTCCTTTAATTTGAACGGCGAAAAAGCCAATTCCAGTTTCGATGCCAGACATCGTTTCTCGGCTTCTCTGATTTGGGATCTGCCGTTCTATAGAGAATTATCCGGCAGTATTTCGCGGTGGCTTGGCGGATGGCAAATCGCCTCCATCTTCCAGGCTCACACAGGACCGGCTTTTACGCTCGGTCTCCCGATCGATACCAATCTTGACGGCAACCTCACGGATCGTCCCATAACCACGGAGGGTCTGATTTTCTTTGATGAACATGGATCACAACGAGTCGCCCTTGCGCCAGGTCGTGAGGTTATCGACTTCTTTTCCCTCGATCCAGGCTCATCTGGCAATGGCGCTGTAGGCCGCAACACGGTTCGCGGAGATAGTTTCATCAATCTGGACCTGGCTCTCAGCAAGCGATTCCGGTTTACTGAAACCCAGAACTTCGAATTCCGCACGGAATTCTTCAATGTCCTGAACCGGGCGAACTTCGGGATTCCGATTCGCGTGATCGGGGATCCAGGCTTCGGATCATCTATTGATACCGTCAACCCGGCGCGCACGATTCAGTTCGCTTTCAAATACAATTTCTGATCCTGTGGTTACGATTGACCATGGCTGAAGATTTGAAATGAGCGTTTGAAGCGAACCCCGGTATACCCGGCACCGACCGGTTGGGCATATCTTAAACCATGGCTTGCGACCCGTTGCTACCAAGCGTCGCAAGCCGTGCCCTGTCATTCGGCGACGCAGCAGGCCCGCTTGGTCTCTTATAGCCAGACGCCGACTGTTTTCACCTGTTGGCGCTATCAGGCGATAGGGCTTGGTTGATTGACTCCGGCTCAAGCCTGTCGCAGGATGGCCGCATTCGAAAGCTCCGGTTGCCGACATTAGGAGCTATGACATGAAGCAATGCCCCACTTGCGAAAAAGATTATAAGGACCACTTGCTCTTCTGTCCGTTCGACGGGCAACCACTGGTCCAAAAACCCGAACCCGATCCCCTGATCGGCACTGTGCTCGATCACAAATATCGTATAGAAGAAAGGATCGGCCAGGGCGGGATGAGCAAGGTCTACAGGGCCACACATATTTACATGGACCACAGGGTCGCCGTTAAGACCTTACAGGCAGAACTCTCTTCCAATCAGATGGCCCTGGAAAGGTTCCGCCGCGAAGCCCGCGCCGCAGCACAGATACACCATCCCAACGCAGTCGCCGTCACCGATTTCGGAGTGACGACCGACACGGGGATAGCTTACCTGGTAATGGAATTTCTCGAAGGATGGAACCTGAGAGAAAAGATTCAAGAGCAAAAGCAGTTGGATTACCAGCAGGCATTTCTCATAGTGGAGCAGACCTGTGCGGCCCTGCATGCAGCGCATACCAGCGACATCATTCACCGCGACCTCAAACCCGACAACATCCTGCTCCTTAAATCCGAAGACGGTGAGGTGCGCATCAAGGTGCTGGACTTCGGCATCGCCAAACTCAAAACCACCAGCGAAATGATCAATCTCACCCAGCAGGGAACCATAGTCGGCACGCCCCATTATATGTCGCCCGAACAATGCCGCGGTGAAGAGTTGGATGCTCGCTCGGATATTTACAGCCTCGGGGTGATAATCTACGAAATGTTGACCGGACAGGTCCCGTTTCAAGCTCCCACTCCCGTCGGGGTCGCCATAAAGCATGCCACCGAACCCCCTGCCCCGCCGCGAGTGCTGCGCGGAGATATTCCCTCTCAGATCGAAGAAATCGTGCTGCGCGCGCTCAACAAGAGACGCGAGGACCGTCAGGCTTCGGCCGTCGAATTGTCCCGCGAGTTCGAGAGGGCGCTTTATACCAGTAGCATGGAAATCAAACGAGTTGAGACTGAAATGATTTCCCCTGCTGTCGATACGGCTCCCGCTCCGCCTACCCCCGTGACGACCAGGATGCCTGTACAGCCAAACGAAACCGAGGGGCTGGACGGGAAAGCCGGGATCGTCGAGACCCTCGCGCCAGACACTTATAAAACCGGCATAGCCTACACAACCGGCGAGGAATCTAATGCTTCGATCGAACCGCCCGTCGCATCACAAGAAAAATCCCGGCCCCGTTTCAACACAGGCTATCTTTCCCCCAGACCGTGGTTTCTGGACGAACACCCTGCGATTGCCGGGGTGCTGGCCCTGTTAAATAAATACAGGTTGGTCCTCGTAGGCATCACGGCGGTGGTTATACTGGTGGTCGCTGCCATCATTCTTAGCCGAGAGGGCGCAGACGAAAACGGCCCGGCGGGACAAGGCAGGACGGACCCGGCAGCAGCCGCTCCGCCCGGCATGGTCGCGGTCAAAGGCGGCAAGTTCTTAATGGGCAGTGATGACGCCAAGGGGGATTATGCATCCAAGCCGACGCATTTCGAAACCGTCCCGACTTTTTTCCTGGACGTGAATGAAGTCACCAGTGAAGAATATCAACGATTCGTCAGGGAAACCAATCACCCTGTGCCGACGCATTGGAAAAATGGAGAGTTCAAAGCGGGCACGGCCAAATTTCCCGTCACTAATGTTTCGTGGACCGACGCAATGGCTTACGCCAAATGGGCGAAGAAGCGGCTTCCAACCGAAATCGAATGGGAGTACGCTGCGCGCGGAACGTCGGAATACTTATACCCCTGGGGCAACGATTGGTCGCCAAGCCGCGCGAATTTAAAAGAGAGCGGCGCAAGCGGGCCTGTGGCCGTCGGCTCATATCCCTACGGACGGAGTTGGTGCGGCACTGCGGATATGGTCGGCAACGTCAGCGAGTGGGTCGCCGACGACTTGAGACCATACCCCGGATCGCAGATCAAGACAGACCCTCGCCTGAAAATCTATCGCGGCGGCGACTATAAAGATTCCAGGGACGATCTTTTAATCACGAACCGCCGCTACGATTATGCCAACAAGCGGCTGCCCAACATAGGCTTCCGCTGCGCCCTGGACGTTTCGAAATAGCAGCGGCGTGAAACCTCCCCGGCACGGAAGCTTCACCTGCGGGGCCATCCTTATTATCGCCCTTTGCATTATTTCTCCAGCCTCTTCGCTTCATCTTTCGCTTACGGCGGCTTGCTACTTACGCCATACCTGAAAATCATCCGTAGCGGTCATTGTCGGAAAGCGGCGGCGGCGGCCTCTGTCGTCCTTGCTATTTTATTTGCGCGCAAGGCGTCCGGGCCGGAGCCGCTCGTCAAGGTGAAATGGGCCACAGTCAGCGCCGGGCCTTCCCCCGATTGGCGCTTGATTGATTGGGAACTTCGTTGTATTCTGAGGGAACATCCGGGATTTATCTGCACAAAGCGCATTCGTTGTATCGAGAAGGCCGCTTCGCCGGATCTGTTTTGATTTCTTGTTTTCATAAAGATAGCCTTTACGTATAATGGGAGACTGGCAATAAGTCCAAGGAGCTTTGAAATTATGATTAATTGTCCTGAGTGCGGGGCCGAAAACAAACCGACTGCCATGGTTTGCCGCATGTGCGCGACCCCTCTGGGAGCGGCGAGTTCGCCCGGCGCAGTGCAGCCCGGCAGGGCCGATTCTCTTCCCCCTACTGTTATGTTCGCCGATCAGAATCCACAGGGAAACCCTTCGGGTTCGAACAACCCTGAAGGGATAGCCTGCCCGACCTGCCAGACTATGAATGAAGTCGGCTGGGCTTTCTGTCAGCAATGCGGGAGCAAGCTTCAGACGATGTCTCAGTCTGCGCCTCCTCAAGGAAGCTCGCAGGGACAACAAACGGTCGTGGCGCGTCCGCCTGATCGGGAAACACAGATTCCACAGGGGAAGCCCACTTCCCGACCTCAACCGGCCGTGACCCAGCCGCCCCCTTCGCAAGGACAGCAGACCGTGGTGGCCCGGCCTCAAGAGCCTGAACAGAGGTTTCCGCCGAGCAAGCCGACCGTCGTCGACCGTCCGCCCAACATCGAAGCTCCGCCTCAGCCGCCTCAACAAACGGCCCGGCCTCAGCCGCCTCCGGCTCCTCCTGCACAAAGCTCCGGCGCTCCGCAGGGGGGCGGGACCGAAACCGTGAAATCCGTGCAGGCTCCCAAGGGGGGAGTGCCCTGCTCTCAATGCGGCCATCAAAACCATCCGGGCAGTTCGTTTTGCGCAGCCTGCGGCACCCCTATGACCGTCGCCAAAACCATAGTCATGTCGTCTGTGGCTGCCAAGACCAAAGCCCGTCTCCATCTCATCATGGAAGGGGGGCAGCCGGGAGAGGTCTATGAGATCGAAGAAGAAACCGTCGTGGGGCGAACAGGCGGCGAGATAACTTTTCCGCACGACGGATTCATGTCCGGGCGGCACGCCCGCATAGTGCGGCGCGGTGAAAGTTTCATTCTTACCGATGAAGGCAGCCGCAACGGAACCTTCATCAAGATCAAAGGCGAAGTCGAACTCAAGCCCGGAGATATGATACTGATCGGGAAGCAACTGTTTCGATTCGACGTTTGACTTCAGAGTTATCGATACGGGAGGGGATGTGCGTGGCTACATCTGTAAGACCGCCTATGAATGACATAAAGGTCTTTGTATTTGCGCGAACGGATATAGGAATGCACCGAAGCGGCAACGAGGATGCTTTCCTCGTTGCAGACCTTACGACGGGCAACGTCGGCCTCGGGCCGGATATGAGCGTGCATCGCGTCGGCGAGCGAGGCAGCCTCATGGTCGTCTCCGACGGCATGGGCGGAGCGGTGGCCGGAGAAATAGCCAGCGAACTGGCAGTCAATTCCATTCGCGAATCGCTCATGGAGATGCCGCTGGATCTTGGCATATCCGAGCGGTTGAAGATGGCGGCCGAAATAGCCAACGAACGTGTATGGACCCATGCCCAGGAAAACCCTGAACTTACGGGGATGGGTGCTACGCTGACCGCAGTGCTCGTTCAATCCAACATCGCCTACATAGCTCAGGTGGGCGATTCGCGCGCTTACCTTATACGCAGAGAGCAGATCAAGCAATTGACCAAAGACCAGTCGCTCGCTCAGATGCTCGTGGATTCCGGGGCCATCCAGCCCGACCAGATCCACTCGGTCCCCCAAAACGTCATCATGCAGGCGCTCGGCACCCAGCCTACGGTCAAGGTGGTCCTGACGGCCGTGGAACTCTTCCGCAATGACGCTTTGCTGATTTGCAGCGATGGGCTGTCGAACAAGATCATCGCTGATGAGCTTCGCCAGATAACGATCGAATCCGAGAACCTGACCGTGGCCTGCCGTCAGCTCGTGGAAATAGCCAACGAGCGAGGCGGGGAAGACAACATCACGGTCATCATCGCGCGGTTCGACGGAGAGGCATTGCACACGGCCACCGAAAGCTCATCGATTACGGGAAGCTTTCTGGCCGTCAACGAGGAGTATGGCAGCGAAAGACATGTCAGGTCTACCGATCAATATGCATCGCCTCTGCCTCCCGCCATGCCCCCTCCCATGCCGGAAGGCGACACAACGACGCTTGTGATGAAGGCGATTCCAAATGCCCAACCTCCCGAATCTCAAGCGAGCGATGCCGATGAGGGAACGCAAATACTGGCTGCCGAGACATCGGGAGATGTAGCTGAAACGTCCGCGCTCGCTTCAGCGGAAGCGCAGCCTCCACGGCAAGAGGCCATAACCGAGCCTGTGCCCGTGCCGCATTTGGCGGCCGACCCACAACCCGTGCCCGAACCGAAACCTGCGCCCAGGAAGAAGAGCTTCATATTGATACTTATAATCGCGCTCCTCTCTCTGGCGATGCTGGCCGCCGCATACTACTTTTATACTCTGCGCGGCATGACTTGACACTTTTCATCGAGAGCTTGACGGTCAGCAACTTT
>JAKEHD010000671.1 GCA_022615215.1 Blastocatellia bacterium | reverse complement strand
TAAAAAATGATCTTCACCCCCGAAACCTTTTCCATCTTCACAAGGGTTTCCATTCCCAGCCTGGTACAAAAGAACTTTTCGCCCCACTCTTCAACAACGCCGCATTCTATCAATCGAACTAAAGCAGAGATAATTGCCGCACTGGTTATCTGCAATCTCCTGGAAAGTTCGATTTTATCCTGGGGAGATGACCTGAGTAATGCAAGCAAATGTAATCCCCTCCAATCCTCAGCAACCAAAGACTCCAGCAAATAGCGATTCTCTTGAGCTTCAGCAAGCGCACTCTCCCAGGTAATTGCCGAAGCGTCTACAGTGGCATGTTCTGAGATATATCGTTCCAACGCCCTTGTGAGTCTCACTTTTTCTTGTTGCTTTGGAATATTCGAAAAGTATCTTCTAATGCTTTCCTGTTCATACTCAGAAAGAACTCCGAATACCAAATCATCGGTCAACTCGTCCTCCACCAAGAGCAATTCATCGAGATATCCTTCTTCGGTCAATAATCGAATTTCAACTTCTGCTTGCTCATCCTCTGTCAATTCGCCAAGTATGTACTTCTTGATCGATTCTTCTCTATCAATCACTTGCTCCATAACTATTTCTCCTATTTGTATTCGCTCTACAGATAATAGAATTCTCAAACTTATTTAGCCACTATTTTTCCTTCATGCATTCTTCTATGCATGTACGCAAAGCCTTCTTAGTCCTATACATTCGTACTCTCAAGCTGGTTGGGGAGATTCCTAATTCAACAGCCAGATGTTTGCGGTCTTTCCCTTCTTGATAAAACAGAGTGATGAGTTCACGGTTTTCAGGGCTGAGATTTTCCAGGCATCTTTGCATACAATCAAGTCTTATCTCGGTTTCATTTGATACTTCATCTACATCAGGTCTAAGTGCTACAGCATCAGGCCTTTTCTTGAGATGTTCAAAATGGACAAGTCTTGCAACACCATAAAAATAAACTGCGGGATCACCACTATAGCTATCTGGAATTTCTGAAATTTTGCGGATAACTCGATCAATCGTCTCATCTGCGAGATATTCAGGATCCGAGTATCTATGCCTTGCGAAAAAATTTATCAGTCTGCGCCGAATTCCTCCGTACTTGTAAGCTGCGATATCCGGATCCTGATCAAGCCATTCGAGGAACGAATCAAAGCTACTCCCATTTACGCCAGGGCTTTTTTTGTTATCTTGTAAGTTGTCCACTACCTATACACCGAAAAAGAAGTCTCGCGCTATTCAATCGTGCGATAATATCAAACAAACGAGATAGCTCGTCTAACATATATTCCGCCGTACCTGCAAGTATAGAATAAACTCACAGCAAATGCCCGTTCAACAAGGCGCTGAACCGAAGCCGCCTAATTGCTCAAACGGTAAAGATGTGTCCGGCTTCTGATGAAGATCGAGCCGCCTGAGACGGCCATCGAGGCGAGCGTCTGCCCATCAAGCTGGTTCGCCGCGAGTAGCTGGAATTGCTTTCCGGGCGCGATTACAATCGCCGCTCCCTCTTCGGTGAGAAAGTAAATCCGTCCGTCCGCGAATATCGGAGAAGCCGAGTGATTGCCGCCCAGCCGAACTCGCCAGTGCTCCTGCCCTGTGCTTGCGTCCAGACAGGTCGCTATGCCGTTGTCAGTGACCACATACAACTCTTCGCCGACCAGAAGCGGTGAAGGCGTAAGCGGCGCTCCGCGCCTGAGCGTCCATGCGATATGAGTCTTCGTCACGTCCTTGCGGCCGTCCACCCGAACCGCGATCACTGTGGGTTCATGGTGGCCTGTGCAGATGAAGACCAGTCCGTTTCCGTACACGGGACGCGGGATATTCGAGAAGCCTTCGCCGTATCCGACCTTCCATATCTCCTTGCCCGTGAGCGGCTCGTAGGCGTAGGCTCGAAAAGCGCCGGGGCTGATTAGCTGATCGCCCGTCGGTAGCCGCACTATCAGAGGGGTCGTATAGGCCTGGAATCCTTCACGATTCTTCTTCCAACGAGTCTTGCCCGTCATCTTGTCGAGGGCCACTATGAACTGGGTTTGCAGGCCGTCGCAACTCACTATCAGAAGGTCTTCATAGAGGACGGGAGAGCCGCCCGGCCCGTGTTGTCCGTTATCGTAATCGAGCCGCGTCTTCCAGAGTATCTCGCCCGACTGATTTATGCAGGCGGTCCCATACGCGCCGAAGTGAAGATAAACGCGGTCGCCTTCGAGCACGGGCGTAGGCGAGGCGTAGCTGTTCTTGGGGCTGATCGTTCCCCTTTCCTTAGGGCGAAAGACCTCGACGTTCAGCAGTATCGCGCCGGTGTTACGATCCACCGAGACGGCGCGCAACGACTTGCCTTCCTCGGTCGCCGTCGTAAGCCATATACGGTCCCCCTGAATGGCGGGCGAAGACCAGCCCGTTCCCGGAATCGCAACCTTCCACTTTACGTTTTCGGTCTCACTCCATTTCTGAGGAAGTCCGCGTTCCGTAGAAATGCCCTGCCCCGTCGGTCCACGGAACTGGGGCCAGTCCTGAGCGAAGACGGGAACTGAGAGAAGAAGAAAAAGGAGAACTTTCATACACATGGGATAGCCTTCCTCGTTTTGCCGATTATCCATTGCTGAAGTTGACTCGCTCGTGACCCGTCAAGTCGGTATTTCCACATAAGCTGAATAGCTGCCGGGTTCGGGGAGTTCATATCCCTCTTCGCGCAACCCCTCTAAATGGAACTCCATTGCCTCGCGCATATTCTCTTCCACCTCTCCTCTAGTTGCGCCAGTCGATACGCAGCCGGGAAGGTCGGGCGAGTAGGCTGAATACCCTGTGTTGGTTTTTTCAATAATTACAAGATACTTCATTGGCTTAATCCTGCTTGCTTAAGGATGTTGTTGAGAGTGCCCGGTGCAAGTTCGTCATTTGGTTTTCCCGGCACTGTCACTAATCCTTTCCTGGTCGAATGCTTGTATTGGCGATGGCTTCCTTTGGTTCTTACCAAGTACCATCCGTCCGCCTCTATCATCTTGATAACATCCCGCACTTTCACCGAGCAAGTATAGCATAATGGCTTCAGGCGTCTTCTCAGACCTCATACCTTCTGCATCAGATTCCACTCAACAGCAAAAAAGCTATTGCTGTCTGAGCGCGCTATTTGCCGCCATTGGTCAAAACATATTCCACGACGTAACGGCGCAGTTTGTCTCGATTCTTCATGAGGTATGCCGGGTGATCGGTCGCAATACCTTCGTCGGCTTTAGCCAGCAGAATATATGCTTCCAGCAATCCCTCGTCGTTCAGCTTTTTCAGTTTCTCAAGCGAAGGGCTGAGTTTCTTCACCTTCTTGTCGCCTGTGGCAACCGTCAGGACGCTTCGCAATGCGTCGGCTTCCTCGGCCAGGCTGCGACGATATATTTTTTCCTGCGGAAATGTTTTTGCGAATTTTTCCTTTCGCCAGGTCGAGCGGGTCAGGCCATAAGCGATCCAGGCGACAGAGCCGTCGTCTTTGCCGCCGAGTAACGCGCTCGCATCCAGATTGATCTTCGCGTCGCCTTTTTCGTCGAAAGTGATGTTGGTTGGAATGTCGATCTTCGGATGTCCGAGCCGGGTGTTCGTAGCCTGCGCCCACCGCGTCAAACCGGCGGCGGAAAAGCGGCTGTAAGGCTCGGTGATATAGGCTTCGACGTATCGGTCGCGCGCCTGATCGTATTTGCCTTCTCTCATCAAAGGCGTTGCCGAATAGCGGTATGCCGTTTCTTTATTCGGGTCTATCGCAATTGCCTTTTGATACCAGATTTCAGCCTGCCGGAAATCGCCTTTTTGAAGATAAATATCGCCTGAGAACAGAGCGGCGACATACAATTTCGGGTCGAGTTGTAATGCCTTTTGGTAGTTCCTGAGCGCGTCGTCCGACTTGCCTTCCGAGAAGAGGGCTTCCGCCTCAGTCATCAGTTCATTCGCCTCAGCGTTTTGCGAAAACGATTTGTCGTCCAAACCGTCCGGCGGAATACTTTGAATGAGAGCATCGATTGCCGGTTGTTTTATGCCCAGTTCTTTGGATTTGATAAAAGCGTTACGAGCGCGAACGCTCAAAGCTTTACGCGCTGCGCCGTCTCGTGTGACATTCGCCTGCGCAATCAAAGCGAATCCGAGGTGGAAATGATTTTCCGGGTCGTCGGGTTCGGCCAGCACGAGCTTCTCCAAAATCGGCAGAGCCTCCGTGTATTTTTGCTGTTTGATCAACTCAGCCGCTTTTTGCTTCATCTCCTGAAGGCTCTCGCCCGTTTGAGCGTATAAAGCGTCGGGGTGCCAGAGCATCGACAGAGAAAAAAAGAGAAACGCGAAGCGGGCCGTGAGTTTGACGAAATTATATCGAAACATGTTTCCCCCTAAAACCCCTTGCCATCGAAGGGTTGAGCGTATGACGATCCATATTAGCGGTCTAACGGCAAATTCACGCGGCGCGCGAACAGCATGAGCGAAACGATAAGCAGTGCGGGTCGCGCTCGCCTGGAACGGGTTGTCGGGCGGCTCATTGCATCAAATAGTCGCTCAATCTTTGCAACAGGCGTTTATGTCGTTCAGACGAGATCGAACCGATTGAACCAGCGATTTTGCTGCGCGGAACTACAACCAGAAAACCGAGCCTGATTAAAGATTCTTCCTTTAATCCGCTTGAAAGAAAGTCCGCATCACCTGGAGAAATCAACTCGTCGAAATCTTTCGTAATATGCCGTAGTTGTGTGCTGACCCCACGAAGAAGTGCATCTCGAAAAGGCGGCATCTCACGCAAGATGATGGCAGGGCGATCCTTGATCATCCCGTTGGCTTGCGGCATTGGCACGATGACCAAATCACCTTCCTTCATATTCCGGATTCGCCTCTTTGATCAAGTCCAACGAATACTCCGGCTCATCAGCGCCGTAAGCCCGCGCCAGGCTTTCTAACGAAAGCCGCGCCCAATCTTCGCGCTCTTCACCGGAAGGTTTTGGCAATACGGTAACAAGTAACTCCGTATTCGGTTCGAGTTCATAAGGTTCGTCCAGCAGAATTTGGTTGCCGTCAAAATGAGCGCGTAAAGTTTTGGTTTCCATAACATCGATCTCCGGCAAGGATTCTACTGGCTTTCTTTTTTTTAATCAAACATACAAAGAGAGAGAGACTCGACTTTCAATCAGACATACCGAAAACGGCCGAATTATACGGCTCTGAGCAAACACGATTCAATGGAAGACCTGTAATAAATTTCGCGTTCACCAGTCTCTTTTAGCACTCCTACAGCTATAACATCCGAGTGATCGCCTTTGCCGCTTCTTCCGAAGAGACGACCGGAATCACTTCGAATTCAACAAGGTCTTGCCAATGGGCTATCCACTGCTCGAACAGACGAGGGTCGTCGCTCTCCATCAGTTGAAAGCAACGGTTACGGTTCGTTTCGACCCAGCTTGCTATGTACTTCAACCCGTCGGGCAGCATGCGCCCTTTCTCCTCGAACCTCCGGTAGACGGCCTCGGCGTCCCGGTTTTTGAATCGCTCGATCACCATGAATAACATCGCTTCTCTCTGCTGCTGCCTTTGAAGGATATTCGGTCTCAACGCTTCCCTGCCCCGGTGCGCGAGGG
>JAKEHD010000670.1 GCA_022615215.1 Blastocatellia bacterium | reverse complement strand
GAGAGCAGCAGAGTGAATCCGAGGACGCGACGGTCGAGACTGTAATCGAGCGTGAAAGCGAACATCCCTTCCGCAGGCGGCGCGGTCTTCAATATGTCTATGGCCCAGGATGCGAGCAGCAGGCCCGCCGCGCCGCCCAGCAGCGCAAGCATCGCGCTTTCAGTCAACAATTGCCTGACCAGCCGCCCGCGACTTGCGCCGAGCGCCAGTCGCACGGCGATCTCTTTGCGCCGGCCGGTAGCGCGCGCCAGCAAGAGATTAGCCACATTGGCGCAGGCTATAGCCAGGACGATGCCGACGACAGCCATCAACAGAGCGGCGATTGAAACTAGTTGAGGATAGGCTATGGGGTTGATCTTGCTGACCGGAAAGAGCGTCGCTATTACATTGCGATTGCTCTCAGGATAGCCTTGCTCAAGCTGCGCCGCGATGGTCGAGAGTTCGGCCTGAGCCTGCTCTATAGTATGACCGGGCTTGAGACGCCCCATTATATCCAACCAGCGCGAGCGGCGGCGTGAAAGCAGGTCAGGGTTCATGTCGCCGGAAAATGCGGCGCGCGGCGGGCGCACAAGCGCCTGCATCATCATAGGGATGTAGATGTCATTCGTTTCCAAAACCTGTGCGCCATGCCAGGCGGGCGGCGTCACTCCGATGATTGTGAAACTCTGCCCGTTGAGCGCGACCTCCTGACCGATCACGTTCGATTGCCCGCCGAAATGCTCCTGCCAGAGTGTGTGACTGATGACCGCGACCGGATGCGTGCCCGGAGTCCGGTCTTCTTCCGGCGAGAAAGTGCGGCCCAATACTGCGCGCACGCCGAGCACATCGAAATAATTGCCCGTGACTATCAGCCCGCTGACGGACTCGGCTCGCTCAAGGCCGCCCATGCTGACCGAGACGGTTCCATAAGAGATCAGCCCGCTGAAGACCTGATTCCGATCGCGGTAATCGAGATAATCAGGATAAGAGGAGGTGCTATAGGGACTATTGCGGCTGCCGTTGAAGACGAAGACCAGTTCCTCCGGCTCGGCCACCGGCAAAGGTTTGAACAATGCGGCGTTGATCAGACTGAAGATCGCCGTATTCGCGCCTATGCCTAAAGCGAGCGTGAGCACGGCAATAAAAGTAAAGCCGGGTTTCTTGAGCAGCATGCGCGCGCCGTAGCGCAGGTCTTGCAATAAATTGTTCATAGCCAGGTGTCCTTTGTTTTTTGTCCGTGGTCCGTAGTCCGGCAGCGAGTACGCTTCCGTCCGCTGCACTCTCTGTCAATGTCTTGATTGAAAGCTACAACATCGCTTCGCTCACAGACGCGGAGACGCGGCGAGTGGGAGACGCGGAGACTCTTTCCCCGTGTCCCGGTGTCCCCGTGTCTCCGCGTCTCTTCCCATACGCGACCACGCTCCGCTGCCGGACGAATAGTTCATTCATAACGAAGCGCCTCCATAGGATCGACACGGGCCGCACGCCGCGCAGGGATGTAGCACGCAAGCATAGCGACAAGCACGAGCAGCAAGGAGACCTCCGCAAAGGTCCATGGGTCTGTGGCGCTCACTTCGTAAAGCAAGCTCTCCATCAATCGGGTCAGAGCCAGTGATGCGACCAGGCCTATCACCATACCCATCACGACCGGGAGAAGGCCCTGCCCCGTGACCAGCTTCACTATATCGCGGCGTTCGGCTCCGAGCGCAAGCCTTATGCCTATCTCGCGTGTCCGCTGTGTGACCAGATAAGACACCACGCCGTATATGCCCACCGCCGCAAGCAACAACGCCACACCTGCGAAGAGCGCGAGCAGCAGAAAATTGAAACGAGATTTGGCCACCGAATCGGAGAGCAGTTGCGACATAGTCCTTATGTTCGCCACCGGCTGATTGGGGTCTATGGCCAGCACTTCGCGCCGCACAAGGCTTGCCAGGCTCGCGGGATCGCCGGCAACGCGCACTGCTATGCTCATCTCGCGGACGGGACGTTGCAGATAAGGGATGAAGAGTTCCGGTTCGGGCTGAGTATTCAACCCGTCGTGCCTCACATCCTTGACCACACCCACGATCTCGCGCATGGCGCCCGCGATATCGAATACTGGCGGAGCGTTCGGTTTTGGAAATTTCAGGGCTTCGAGCGAGAGCGCCAGACGTTTGCCGACGGGGTTTTCACCCGGCCAGAAACGCCGCGCCATGCTCTCATTGACTACGGCTACTCGCGGCGCGTCTCTGTGATCCTGCTCGGTGAAAGCGCGGCCTTCGAGCACAGCGATGCCCATCGCCTGAAAGTAGTCGGAACTGACAGCGCGATGGTAGGTCTGATTCTGCTTGTCAGGAGGCGGAGGTGGCTGCCCTTCGATGAAGAAGTCGGACCCCTGATTCGTCCCTGTCAAAGGAAGAATCGAGGACGCCCCTACAGACTGCACTCCGGGCAAAGCCCTGACCCGCTCAAGCACCTGCTGATAGAAGGCCGTGACTTTTTGATTATCAGTATAGTTCGAGCGCGGGAGATTGATTTCCGCCGTCAAAACATTCTCCGGCTTGAATCCCGGATCAACCTCCATCAGTCGTATGAAACTCCTGATCATAAGCCCCGCGCCTATCAGCAGCACAAGCGACAATGCAACCTCAGCAGCCACAAGCGCGCCGCTGCAAGAGCGCCGGAACCAGGAATGCCTGACTGCGTTCACGCTGCTTTCCTTCAGCGATTCATTCAAATCCGGCTTCGAGGCTTCGAGCGCGGGCACAAGTCCGAAGGCTGCGCCTGTTAATAGCGAGAGCAGGAACGTGAAGCCGAACACCTCGCCGTTGAGACCTATCTGTTCGGGCGAGATGCGGTAAGGAGCGATAAAGCTCGCCGCGTTGTAAGGCACTGCCGAAAGCAGATCGATAATCCACAGCGCAAGCAGCAACCCCATAGCGCCCCCCGTTACGCTCAACATCAGGCTTTCTGTGAGCAATTGGCGGACGATGCGCCGACGGCTCGCGCCCAGTGCTATGCGGACGGCCATCTCTTTTTGCCGCGCAACGGCTCGCGCAAACATAAGATTGGCAACGTTGGCGCACCCGATGAGCAGTACGAACCCGACCGCGCCGAGCATCACTAGAAGTGCTCGTCGCAAATCGCTGGACGCCTGTTCGTCGAGGGGTGTCAGTTTCAATCCCGTATCGATGTTGAAGTGAGGGTGCTGCTGCTGAAGTCGCCCGGCGATGGTGTCGAGTTCCGCCTGGGCCTGCTCAAACGTGACGTTCTGTTTCAGACGCGCGAGCACGCTCAGATAGGTCGCGCCGCGCGCAAATTTCCGAGCAAGGGTCGGGTCCGGATCGCGAGAGAGCGCAACCCAGACTTCCGCCGGTTTGGGAAATTTCGGAAAGGCAAATCCCGATGGCATTATTCCGACAACCGTGTAGCCGTTGCCGTCGAAGGTCAAGGTCTCGCCCAGTAGTCGAGGATCGCCCCCGAAGCGCCGCTGCCAGAGACCGTGACTGATGACCACTGCGCGGGGGCCGCCTTCTCTGTCCTCTTCAGGCAAAAACGCGCGCCCCAACACAGGCTGCACGCCGAGAATAGGGAAGAGGTTCGCCGACACGAGCGCCGCCTGAATCTGCTCAGGCTCTGTGCCGCCCGTCAGATTGAAGCGTGTGTTTGTATATGCGCTCCAGGCTCCCACTTCTTCAAAGACCTGGCTCTGTTCCTTCACGTCCGTGAAGTTGGGATAGGAAAACGGACGCTCGGGGGCGCTCGCCTTCGGATTTGTCTGCCAGAGCAGCGCCAGCCGTTCCGGTTCGTGAAAAGGCAAAGGCTCGAGCAGTACGGCGTTTACGACGCTAAAGATCGCCGTGTTGGCCCCTATGCCGAGCGCAAGTGTAATAACAGCGATCAATGTGAAGCCGGGATTCTTAGCGAACATTCGCGCGCCGTAGCGCAGGTCTTGCAATAAATTGTTCATAGTCCGTT
>JAKEHD010000115.1 GCA_022615215.1 Blastocatellia bacterium | reverse complement strand
TAATCCTGCTGCGGGTCGGCAAAGAGCGACCGCTGCGCGTCCTCGCGTTTGGCGACCTTGAGTATCGCCTGAGTCGAAATGCGCTCGTGTATGTGAAGGGCAACAGGATCGACCTCGAAACTCTTCTTCTCGCGCTTGCCCGCCCATTCAAGCCAGGGTTCCTGATGGCGCAGGGCTTCGGCGATCATAATCGCTTCTTCGGCAGTCAGCGGGCGCGTGCGTGCTGCGCTGACGAGTTCGGGCAAACTATCCGCGCCCGCCGCAGGGTCCGAGCGCAGAACGGGCGGCAGGTGAGGGTTATAAGCATATTCGACCTTCGGGACTTCGCGCACCATGCCCTGAGCGGCGATACCCGCAGGCGGATTGTTCTTTCGCGTTGCATCGTGGCGATAGTCCGATACGGAAGCTTCCGTTGCCTTCGATAATTTCTTTCTCGGCATTTCGACTCCTTCTTTTGCCGCTGGCGGCTCAGTCCTCGTCGGATTGAAAAACTGTCACAGAACCCGTCTCATAAGCCCGGTTGATAAACTCATTAATCGATGCGGCCAGAAGTTTTCTGCGCTCCTCAAGAAAATCGCGGTAGTTCTCTATCTTCCATAGCTCCTGATCCATAGGGATTTTTTGATGGCGCAAAGTATCTTCACCCCTGAGTTGGATAATGTCTTTGAAATAATCACCAGGGGTTTTGTTTGATATACGGCGATTGGTCCGGCCCGTTATGAAAGCCATGTTCGCTATCTCGTTGATCTCTGACTTCTCGTACCCTGCCTGTTGTAGTAACGACTTTGGAAAGATATGGTGGAACTGAATGAAGTGGTATCTACCTTGATGTGTAAGGGATAAACCAAGTCCCGAAAACCAGTCTTTTGCGCCTGCATGTTTGAGAGCCAGGTAAGCTAAAGAGAACAGGGCGCTGCGAGCGCCTCGGCCAGCAAAATCCGATGGTTCTATATTCAGGCGAGCGAACTGACTCTCCAAAGGCCCCATCAAGCTCTCAGGCCCGTTTCCGCGAAACAGCAGGTTCAGGTCTACATCCAGTTTCGTTTCACTGGAACTGGAATAATGGGCGCGTGCATTGGCGATGTAAAGCCACCTTAAAAGATTTCGCTCGTCTTCATTTGACAAGCGTTCATCGCGCAACACGCCGAGTACGGCGATTGGAATCATCAGAAAAGGCGATGAGAGCAAGGATTCGTCTTCGACTCCGGCATTCGCTTTCAGGAAATTGATCGAGAACCGCAGGCCGTTTTTTGCCTCTTCCCAGGCGGCCTTCAGTTTCTCTATTGAGATCGTCCCGACCGTGCGGAAACGGCTTTGGCGCGTTGCAAAGACGACCAGTGTGCGAACGATCAAGCCGAGATCGAGAGTGAACCAGCCTTCTTCACATTCGTCTATGAACTCCTCGAACAGTTTAAGGGAACTGGGCCACTTTGCGGTGACGAGGGCCAGAGCCAAATCCGATCCGCGAAGCTTTATGCCGAGCGAGTTGACGCGCACGAAAATCTCAGCGACTTCTTCATAAGAGAAGCCTCGCGGCAGGACTTGCATGACATACATATAATTGCGAATAGCCCTGACCCTTTGTAATCGCTTCGTATAAAGTTCATAGCTCGGATCGTCGGGCGAACCAACCAGTTCTTTGACCAGTTGCCAATCGGTCTTTTCACCTTTGAAAATATCGGAAACCAGCACCCAGGAAGGCGATGACAATAATGCGCGGCTGGCTACAACGAAGGTGCGTTGTTTGAGACGCTCCTGAATCGAAGGGGTATACTCATCGTCTTCGCCTTCCAGGATTGTCTCATCGTCGCCATTCAATGTTGCCGAGTCATCTTCGATTTCGAGGATTTCCGTCGGGGGGCCTTCAGGATGATCGAGGTTGAAGGCAATGTCTATGGGGCGCTTCCGGTTTTTCACGATAACAGGTTCGCCACGCAATACTGCGGAAAGCGATGTGAGGCGTTGCTGTCCGTCCAGGAGAAGCTTATGGCCTGTAAAAGGGCTTTGTGATTGCTGAACGGCAAGATCGCGGCTTGGCTGTGCCTGATCGGTCTCCCAAACGAGGATGCTCCCGGAAGGGTAGCCGCGATAGAGAGAGTCAAGAAGATCGCGGACGCGAGTCGATGTCCAGACATAGCGGCGTTGCATCTCAGGCAGCCGCAACTCTCCCCGCGCAATCATGTCGACAAGTTCACCAACAGAAGTATCGATCTTTGGCATTTATATTCCCTCCGAGATTCCGAGGCTTCTGACTTTATTACAGCTTCATTTAACGATAGACGTTGAGACGATACCGGTATGGGGAAAATCCGAGTCTCAATGTGTTTTTGGCCGAGTCTTACCAGCCTGATAACTGTTAGTTACTGTAGTTGATTCGCAGATCGCCGTTTCCAGGAGACAGCACATAATTGAGAAATGTGTCCGTCAGGTAAAAGGCCATCTCTTCGATAGCTGTAAATTATTGATTTATCAAATACCCGCGGCTGGATTCGAACCAGCGGCCTTTGGTTCCGGAGACCAACGCTCTATCCCCTGAGCTACGCGGGCTTAAACTGTATCTGTCAACTCCGTCCGCTTGATCGGACATCAATGATTCATTAGTCCGAACAACCGTTTTAGAACCGAAAAAAGAATACAGTCTCTTATCGGTAGTGTCAATTTTCTCACCCCCCATCTTTCGGGCAAATTCAGACCGCCTTGAGCGACGCGAGCTTATGTTATATCATCCGGCTCGGCTTGCATTAAATGTATTCGTTCCATAAATGCATTCACTCTGCGGCCTGTTTGAATTCAAATTGAAGATCAAGGCGGGGGTTCGACATAATGAAATTCTTCTTCTTTCATCTCATGAGCTGGCCTTATCTGCCCGATGATTTCGAAAAGAAATACGACTCGGCGTGGATATGGTGCCCGAATACTCTCTTCGACCCCGAAAAGGGGAGCCGTCTCTATAATGAATACCTCGATACGCTCGTTTACGCCGAAGAGGCAGGATTTGACGGCTTATGCGTAAACGAGCATCACCAGAATGCTTACGGTCTCATGCCTTCGCCCAATCTCATGGCAGCCATCCTTGCCAGGCAAACCAAACGGGTAAAGATCGCTGTCATAGGCAATGCCCTGCCGCTCTACAATCCGCCCACTCGCATAGCCGAAGAGTTCGCCATGATAGATTGCATATCCGAAGGCCGTTTGATAGCCGGGTTCGTCGTGGGCGGCGGGCCGGAATACTTCTCCTACGGCGTCAATCCAACCTACGCGCGCGAGATGTTCAGAGAAGCTCACGACCTGATAATCAGAGCCTGGACCGAGCCGGGTCCGTTTCGCTTCTTCTCGAAGCATTACAAACTCAACTACGTCAATCCCTGGCCGCTCCCCTTGCAAAAACCTCATCCGCCTATCTGGGTTCCAGGAGTCGGATCGATTGAAACTATGGAGTTCGTCGCAAAACGTCGTTACTCATACATGGGCATTCCCTATTTTCACATAAGCGTCTTCAAGCGCACATTCGACATGTTCCGCGAAGCCTGCGCGCGCGAAGGCTATGAACCCTCTCCCGATCAAACCGGCTGGGCCATACCGATCTATGTGGCCGAGACCGACCGGCAGGCGCGCGAAGAGTTCGAATCAAGCCTATGGTACTTCGCCAAAAAACTGCTCCTCGGTATAGACATATCGCCTCCCGGCTATACGTCCGTAAAATCCGCCCTCTCGATAATCAAGAACCAGGGCAAGTTCCTCGCCTCCGTAGAGACCTGGGACCAGATAGAAGAGGGCGTATACGCGATAGTCGGAAGCCCCGCGACCGTGCGCGACAAGCTGATCCATTATCAGAAAGAACTCGGCGTGGGAAACATATTGACGGGGATGCAGATTGGGGCCGTTACGCACGAGCAGGCCCGCCGCAGCATGAAATTATTCGCCGAAGAGGTAATGCCTTATGTTAGACAAGCTCAAGAAGCTCCAGTACGGTCTTAAAGTGAAATGGTACGAGGCTACCGAGAAACACACCCGCTTCATCGACCTCGACGGCCGCAAGATACAGATCATGGAAGGCGGCGAGGGCGAGCCTCTCTTGTATCTGCATTCTGCGTATGGCGAAAACCTCTGGCTGCCGTTTCATCAGAAGCTGGCCGAACGGTTTCGAGTCATAGCGCCCGCGCATCCCGGATTCGCCGACTCCGAAGGCATAGAAGAGATCGATTCCATGGAAGACATGATCTTTCATTACCTGGACCTTCTCGATTACCTCGGCCAGGACCGTATCAACATCGCGGGCGTATCGCTCGGAGGCTGGATAGCGGCGGAGTTTGCTACACGCTACCCCGACCGTGTGAAGCGGTTAGTGCTCGCGGCGTCGGCAGGCCTATGGATGGCCGATCATCCCATGACAGACCTTTTCGCTTTCCTTCGCCGACCCTTGCGCCTCAGAGAGATCAATTTTCATGACCCGAACTCTTATCTGGCAGAGTTGTTGATTCCCACCGAGGCCGACGAAGAGCGCATGGCCGCAGCCTATAAAGCTATGGCTGCAACCGCGCGATTGGCCTGGAACCCGCCGGGCCATAATCCAAAACTCGCGGGCCGATTGCGCCGCATCAAATCCCCGACTCTCATAATCTGGGGCGATGATGATAAACTTATACCTACAGCTTATGCAGAAGAGTGGGCCGCGCGTATCAAGGATTCGCGCGTAGTGAAGATAAAAGACTGCGGCCACATGCTCATGTTCGAGGGGGAAGACGATTTCGTCGCGGCCATAAGCGATTTTTTAGGCCGATCATAGATTGAAAATAAAGGAGGACTGATATGCTGAACGTAGGAGACATAGCGCCGGATTTCACAGCAAAAGCGCACACGGGTGAAGATGTGAGACTCAGCAGCCTGAGCGGCAAAAGAGTCGTACTGTGGTTTTATCCAAAGGCCGACACCCCCGGCTGAACGGCCGAGGGAATTGGGTTCCGTGATCGAATCCAACAATACGCTGATAAAAATGCGGAGATACTCGGCGTGAGCTTCGACACTGAGGAAGAGAACCGCGCATTCGCCGAGAAGTTCGACTTTCCATTCCGACTGCTCTCGGACACTGACCGTCGTGTAGGCATGGCCTACAGCGCGTGCGACGAACCTACGGACGGATATGCTCGCCGCATCACTTATGTGATAGACCCCGAAGGCCGCATATCTCACGCCTTCGAGCAGGTCAATGCGCGCGAACACCCCGAAGAGTTGCTTTGCGAACTATAAATCAGTGGTCAGCAGAAACGATGAATGAGGAACGCCGCAACGATGAACTCGGAGCCGGATTATGCTTTGAATAAAGCTCCTTCTTCATCATTCATCGTTCCAAATTGGGTCGGTGGTCAGCGATGCGAACATCGTGAACAGGCGCTCTGCGAGTTATAAACCGCTCGGTCGAATCACAGGCGCGCAGTCTATATACTGCGCGCGGGATGAAATGACAGTTTTGAGTAGAGATACCATCGGACGCGCGCCCGCTGTGAGTTT
>JAKEHD010000669.1 GCA_022615215.1 Blastocatellia bacterium | reverse complement strand
TTAGCGCCGGATTGAGCCTGCCCGATGACCTGTTTGAGGGGGTTGGATGCAGTGACATTCCTGCCTTCGATACCGTTTCCTGCCTGATCGCTCACGCGACCTGTAATTGAATCAGCCATTTTACTTTCTCCTCCTTTCGGGTTTCGATAAATTGATGAGCGAATTATTCCTGTAACTCTCCGAGCGTCTTCCATGCCAGGAGAATATCCCAGGTGAAATCGATCTTTTGCGCTTCGATCGTGCGGATGAATTCTGCGGTTATCGCTCCCTTCCACAGAAGGTTGCAGACGACCTTGAACCCGTCCGCGTTCGTCTTATCTGCCCTGATTAACAGTTGCAGCGGTTGGAATAGATGCCCGTCCGTAGAGGGCGATTCGGTTCGTTTCCACAAATCGCTTAATGGCAGGCGGGCGATTCCGCGTTCGGTCAAATCGGAGACCGGATAGTCGCCGCCCGCTTGCCCTGAGCCTGAGTAAGGTTGAATGGTAGTGATGCCGAATTGCGAAATCCCCTCGCCTGTGAATGTTGCTTCGCCCTGCGCCGTTGATTGGCATTTCAAGAATTGTTTTTCTTCCGAGCCTTCCTCAACGATAGCGAGCGCAGCCGATATTATCGCCTGGCAACTGAGGCTCGAAACGGGGAATTCTGAAGCGACCTCTTTTTCGGCCAGCGTAAAAAGCAACTCCACATCGTTCGAAATATCCTGGCCGTTCAGTTTCTCCCTGAGCGGCCCCGCGATAAGCGAGACGATATTGCCGGTCGAGCCGTCTGCGGCAAGACGCGCGACTCCCTGTCGAACATGCAGCCTCCAACCGGGCCAGGCCGACCCGGTCGCTTCGGTTTCCTGAGATGATACTTCCTCGTTCACTTTTTCGGTTGAAACGAGATGGGCGGCGGTCTCCGCGAGTTCGCCTTCTATCACCGATGTGTTGCCGTTGCTTTCGTCTGTAGCAGGCGCTGTCGTTTCAACGGGAGCCGATTGGGTCTCTTCCGCAGATGGTTCAGTCGAGAGAGTTTCCGCTTCGCGGGATTCTTGCGCTGACTCTTCATCCTGTTCGGGGGAACGCAGGTCTATGATTTCAAAGTCGCCGTCTTCTTCCGATGCCTTGACCAGTTGAGCGATGGGGATGATGTTCTCTTCGGGTTCAGGCATATCCGTCCGCAGCGACACCGCGCAACTGTCCCAGACGATTGTGAATTGACCCTCGACCTGGCCGTCTTCGATCTGATCGTATTTTATGCAGACGAATTTGGCCTCTTCATCAGGCCCGAAAGAGACTTCCACAGTTCTCGGCTCGTCGCAGGCGATGCGGTTCTTCTCGGAATCGAAGGCCAGGCCGGGCTGGACGATTATGGATTGATCGGTTTCGGCCACCACTTCGAATCCGTAATAGACCCTTCCGAGGCCGAGAATCTCTCTGATCTCTTGCAGGGCCGAATGCATAGCCCCCTGCAAGTGGTGTACGTGCTCGGTCGTGATGCGCAGGCCGTCGAAGACCCTTATGTGTCCCGGTCTCATATTTCACTCACTTATTTCGCCGTGCTTGAGTCGGCCTGCAATTTGAACAGGCTCCTCGTCCCGCCCGGCGAATATTCCTGAATCACATTTGCTATGCTCAACGTCCCTCTGGCGTGCGACTTGATCAGGAGTACAGCCTCTTTATCGCCCGCGCCCGGAGGAACGTCGAAGGAGATGGTTTGCGCCTGGGCCTGAGGGTCCAGCCTCTGAAAGGCGGACGTTCCCTCGATGCCGATTTCGATTGCCGCGCTCTGGTTGTCTATCTCAGGCAGGTAGACCACGCGGAGCATCGCGCCGGCCGCTCCGCTGCCAAAGCTTTTCCATAATTGCCCGCCCCGGTTGATGATCGCTCGATCGAGGTACTGCTCAACCTGGGCTTGAATCCCGGCCTGTACTTTGCCCCGAATGCCTTTGATGATGATCCAGTAGAGGGCTTCGAGTTTCAACTCGACAGGCGAATCGAATCCCGCGAAAACCCACCGCCCTGTTCCTTCATCAGGCGTGAAGGTCAGCCTTGACCCGGCCAGAGGCTTGTCCGCCGATGGAGACCCGTTCGCGTCGTTCTGTATCGCAAAGTAGAGTTCCGCTTCCTGGTCCGACTGAAAGACGCCTGTGATGCCGGTGGCGCGGATGGGCTTCTCAGCCTCTTCGAGAGAGAGCTTCAGTTTGAAGCTCTGAGCCAGGGAGTAATCGCTGCTGATGGTGGCGAACTCTTTTCCGTCGTGCGCTTCGATGTTAGTGAGCAATCTCTCCGGCCCGAACTCTCCGCCTATGTCCAGTTTGATCTCTGAGAGAGATACCCCTGTGTTACCGGCGAGACCCTTCAACGGGACTCTTTCGATGCTGCCGAAGTCCATTTGAAAAGTCCTGTCGAGACGTATCGTGTCATCCAGAGGGTTGGGCCACGACTGGGTTTGTATCACCGAATAATCTATATCGTTTATGGTGATGCGGACCCGGCCGGGTCCGTCGGATTTGACCAGAAACTTCAAAGAGACTTCTTCGACGCCCGAAGGAAGCTCGTCGAGGTATGCATTGACCTGTTCGGCGAAATCGGGCAATTCGTGCGCGCCCTGAACCGCTATTTCGGCAAACGACCAGAACACCTCTCCTCCATCCAGCCTGACGGATATGTTTCTCGGCGAAGCGGGCGCTTCGATGTCTACAGAGAAATTCTTCGTCGTATTGCCCTCAGTGACCGTAGACGCCTGCTTGAGGCCGGCCTTCTGGGCGCTCGCGTCTTCTCCGATCTCTATGGTCGCTCTCACCCTCTTGACGCTCGCATTAGGCGGCAGGTTCGACACGGGCAGAGATACCGATACTTCCTTGCCGGGATCGAGCGGCTCGCCGCTAAAAGCCGCTATCGATGCGACGAGCAAAGCGTCCTGTATACGGACCCCGGTCAAATTTCCCAGAGCGAGACCCCGCGCGCCTTTTACAGGCTCGTTCAGGAAAACAGGCATCTGTATCTTGAAACTCATATCTTTATGCTCCTGCGCGTGGCGGCGGAGGCTCAAAGCGTCGCTCTGGTTGTAGGTATTCCGGCCGTAAGGGGAGCGCCTCCGAGTTTTTGTGCAGCGCCTCTGGGCACCTTGAACCCTTGATGATCGACCAGGTCTCCGAGTATGGAGTTGATGATCTCTTCGGTCTGTCGTGTATCGGTATGTGATACGGCCAGCAGCACTATGTAAGGCGGCTGAAGGATGGTGCCTGCGGGCGGATACTGCCAGACGACGGGGCGATTTTCGAGCAGGTCGCCTTCGGTCACCTCCGACGTGTTTTCCATCTGGAGTTCTTCTTTGAGGTCCGGGTCGTTGAGTATGGCTATGGAGACTATGGCGTCCATAACGTCCAGCTTATCGGCCGACATCTGAAACGCCTGAGCGAAATCCTGTTTGGTGTCGGCGGACCAGTCCTTTGCGAGTTCGTTGAGCACTTCGCCTATGATGACCTTGCGCTCCAGATACGTCATAAGGTTATCGGCGGTGACGTTCCTGTTTTTTATTGCGTTGATAGCTTCTTGAGTTACTGCCTGGCTTGCCGCTTTGAGCAGATTGATCGCTCCCTGCGCCAGTTGGGTCGCCGTCTTGGGTAAGGTGAATATCTGAGGGAGCGTCGGAAAAACGACGCTTGGCGGGAAGGCGACCGCAGGCTGTGCGATCCCTGCTGTAAGCAGCGACGCTCTGATCGATGCGGGCGGCGCAGTTGATGCGGGCGGCGCAGGCTGTGTAACGGGCGCGGCAGGCTTTGCAGGGCTGCTGGTGCCGGCCAGGTTGATACGGCCCGCTCCTGTCGCCGGCCTGGTAAGATTCAAATTGATTGCCATTTCATTTCTCCTTCCTGATCTATTTCTGAGTGGATTGTTTGGCCTCGGCCAGCGAATGCCCCACGAATTGAGGGGCCGGCAGCGGACCTCCAGGCAGGGCGGCATCTCCGAGCAATGCCTGAAGCCTTTCGGAAGCCTCCTTGTAGCTCAGTTCCAGCAGATTCGGCATGAAGCGGCGGGTTTCGACCGCCTCGGTCAGCACCAATGCGACCCGGCGCTCTCCAAGCTCTAAAGGCACGACCTGAATCACTCTGCGGGAATCGAGCGAGCCATCATTCGGATCGGCGATCGCATTGCCGAAGACGGTCATCGCCATCTCGATCTGATATGCTTGAGAAGCCAGCGCCAGCCTCGCTTCTCCGTAGCTCCGTCCGAACAGAGCGCCCGATAGCAGATATGCGTCGTAAATGGTTCGCAGCCCTTGAGACAGCTTCTTAAAGTCGTCCGCCTTGATTCGGTCTCCGGGCGCGGGCATAGGCAAATCGTTGAACGGATTGTCTGCCGATGCCGCGGGCACTACAGGCGGAGGCGCGGGCTGTGGCGGGACAGGCTGCGGCGCGATAAGCGGGGGCGCGGGCTGCGGGATCCTTATTTGCGGCGGAGCGGCGGGACGGACGGTCAACCCCGCCAGGACTTTTGGACTCAATGTCGCCGTCACAGGAGTCGTTGCGGTTTTGAAACTGACTGCTTGCGGCTTTAATCGCGCCGTCAGTATCTGACGGCCTGTGGTCGCGGACCTTTTTGTATCATCAGCCATTTGAATTACCTCCCTCGTAATAGTGCGATTTAGGATGTCGTATCTAGCGGCACGAGTATGTCCGCATTCTGATTCTGTAAGCGCGTCGCATGAAACTCTATGCCTTCGCCCTCGGCCGCGCCCGAACTCCTTATGCGGCTCTGCCCTAAAATCCATGCGTCCTTCGCCACATCGACGAAAGCCCGGATACCGGCCGCCTTGAAGCGAGGCAGAATGTTTCCCACGCGGCTCAGGTGATTCGTGGGCGGCGCTGCGCTACCGGCGGGCGCGGCAGTCTCATCCCCCGTCCGGGGCAACGTCGCGGGCAGCAGTAGTTTGAAAGAGCATGGGATGCGCTCGTCCCAGGCCATTCCGACTCGGGCGCCCGCCGGGTAATCGAAGACGCTCATATCGAAATTGAAATCTCCGTCATAGACGCCCACCGGTTCGGGAGATGTCGCGTACAGCGAATAGTCATAATCGCTTCCGTCATAGACGCCCTCCGCCCCCTTGAAATGCCATTCCGTCTTTCCAACGGGAGCGACAGGCACGGGAAGCCTCTTTCTGAAAGGGCGGGAGACCGCCGTCTCCAGATTCCCGTCGAAAGGCGTATCGGAGCGGCCCTCTTCGCTGACGAAGGCGCTGCTATCGGTCGCGGCGAAATCGAACGATCCGCCTTTGAAGTAAGTGAGCCATTCATCGACGGGCAGGCCGTCGAGCACGGCTCCGTTCGCCCTGTCTATCACGAGCGTTTTTCCGTCGGGGACTATGCCATTGAAGAAAAGACCTTCTTCAGTATCGGGGCAGAAGACGGTCGGCCGGATGGTGCGCTCGCCCACGCCCTCTATGACGACCTTTATTTCGGAAGGCTCGACGTTGCGATTTTCCACGACCCAGGAGTTCATCTGCCATCGCTCGGCAGGCTCGACTTTCCTGCGGCGAAGAGGATTTTCGTGAAGATATATCTGGTCTCTAGGTTTTTCGGGCAGATGCGAAAACTCTATCGTCGCCCGGTGAGAAAACATCCCGGCATCTATGTGTTTGACGAGGGGGTCGCCCGCGCGTTCGGGTACTATGACCGCGTTCAAAAATATCGCCGCCGCTTCCATTACCGCGCGCGGAGTCCCCAGGCCGCGCAGATGGACTGCGGCTATTCGGCGGACACGTCTGCGGCAGAGGTCGAGTTTGCGGTCGTAATCGAGCGACTCGTCTTTCAGAATGTCTTCGAAATGAAAAGGCGTGAGGTTCAAGGCGGCCGCGAGTCGCATTATGTCGTCGGCGTGCTCGGCCACTTTCAAACGATGCGCGCGTTGGATGCGGAAGAGGTGCGTGTCGGCTTCTTCGATAGGCCAGGCCAGGAGCCGCACCACTTCGTATAGCAGACGTGTGCGCTCCTCGGCGCGATAGGCGGCCGGGAAAAAGCTCGTTATGCGGTCTGCTTTAGCCATCCAGTTCTCCCTGTACTTCCGCTCTCATCTCGCGCAGTTCGAGCGCCTGATGCGATTCGATGGAGACCGAGTCTGTATTGTTGAGCAATCGGCCGGTCTGCTCGTATTCGGCATTTAAGACCACAGCGTTTTCCGCAACGAGTTGCAATCCAGTGTTCGCGATTGCGGCGCTTATGGCTTCTCTCAGAGCGGTCTTTGAAAGATCGGTTCGCGCTGCGGTCAACGCGCTCTCGATAGCGCCTCTGATTGCGGCGTCTGTCTCTTGA
>JAKEHD010000668.1 GCA_022615215.1 Blastocatellia bacterium | reverse complement strand
GAAGCAACCCGTCGCCGAGCCACTCCGGCTGAAGCCGGTACTCTAAACGCCCTCTTCTCAGCTTCCTCAACCATATACATAGTTCAAATAGCACAAGTCGTTTTTACCTTTTGCCTTTTTTTCACTCTCGCTGCGACCTTCATCCGTTACATGTCACTTACCGCTTGCCTCAAAAATAAAATAAGGGGGATGGTTTTATGACTTTGCAGTTTCAAGACCTGCGTTATGGCATGCGGATGCTCATAAAGCATCCGGGATTTACGGCTGTGGCGGTGCTGACCCTTGCGCTCGGCATTGGCGCAAACACAGCTATTTTCAGCGTCGTAAACGGCGTGCTGCTTCGCCCTCTGCCTTACAAGGAGCCGGACAGCCTTGTCTATGTATGGAACCGCTACGGGGCCTCGGAAATGTCTCAGGCTCATGTGTCGGTCCCTGATTTCATAGACCGCCGTAACCAGAGCCGGACGCTTGAGCAGATAGCCGCCATAGACGAGCGCAGCTTCAATCTAATCGGCGGCGATGAACCCGAACGCATAGAGGGCGCGCGGGTCTCGGCAAGCCTCTTCCCCCTGCTCGGAGTGAGCGCCGCCGAGGGGCGAGTCTTTCTCGCTGAAGAAGACCAGCCCGGACGCGAGCATGTGGTCGTCATCAGCAACGGACTCTGGAAACGCAGGTTTGGCGGAGCCGCAAGTCTCGTAGGGCAGGAGATCAATCTGAATGGCGCAGCCCATACCGTTGTCGGCATTATGCCCGCAGGCTTCGCTTTCCCGACTCCTCAAACGGAGCTATGGACGCCCATCGCTTTCACCCCCGAACAGATGAGCGATGATGAGCGAGGCAACGAATACCTCTCGACTATCGGCCGGATAAAACCGGGCGCAAGTCTCACAGAAGTCCGAACGGAGATGGAGATGCTGGCCGCGCTCGTGCCTGAGCGTGTCCCCGACCGGCGAGATTTTCTGCTCAAAAACGGATGGGGCGCGAGCGTATTGACGCTCGAAGAACAACTGGTCGGCGATTTCGAACTCGCCCTGCTCGTACTGCTCGGAGCCGTAGGCTTCGTGCTTCTGATCGCGTGCGCAAACGTGGCGAACCTCCTGCTTGCGCGCACATCCGCGCGTGAAAAAGAGATCGCTATACGCGCGGCGCTTGGGGCAACACGCTTGCGTCTCATCAGGCAATTGATGGCCGAAAGCCTGCTGCTGTCATTGCTCGGCGGACTTGCGGGATTGCTCGCGGCCTGGTGGTTGATAAACATCCTTCCTGAGATGGTTCCGGGCGATCTTCCTCGACTGAGCGAAGTCTCTCTCGACGGCCGCGTTCTCGGATTCACCTTATTGCTCGCTCTCGTGACGGGTATGGTCTTCGGCCTCGCGCCCGCCTGGCAATCTTCGTTTGCAGACTTGCAGAAATCGCTCAAAGAGGGCGAGCGCCGTTCGTCGGGGGCTTCGCGTCGTTCGCTCCGCGCATTGCTTGTGATAGCTGAGATCGCCCTGTCACTGGTCTTGCTTGTAGGGGCGGGCTTGATGTTGAAGAGCTTCGGGCGATTGCTCGAAGTCGATCCGGGGTTTCGGACTGAAAACCGCCTGACCGTGGGCGTGGCCCTTCCCCGCTCGAAGTACGGCGAGGAAAACCAGAGAGTGAGTTTCTTTCAAGAGTTGCTTCAGCGCGTAGAGGCATTGCCGGGCGTCAGGGCGGCGGGCGCAAATGGCAGTCTGCCTATTGCCGAAAACAACTGGACCGCGACGATTGCGATTGAAAATTATCAGCCCGCGCCGGGAGAGCCTACTCCGGGATGCGAGTATCGCCCCATCACTCCCGGTTATATCAAAGCAATGGGCATACCTCTTTTGAAAGGGCGAGATTTCGACCGGCGCGATTCGAGTAGTTCACAGCTTGTTGTGCTGGTAGATGAAAAGCTGGCCGCTCGTTACTGGCCCGGCCAGGACGCAATCGGCAAGCGCGTAGGATTCAGTCCCTCCCGATGGCGCGAGGTCGTGGGCGTCGTGGGGCACGTGAAAAATACCGCGCTCGATACCGAGGGAAAAGAGCAGATATATATCCCTCATGCTCAGATGCCGGCAGGCACGATGTTTTTGACCGTTCACACCGAGGGCGATCCTTTGAATTTGATCGGCGCGGTTCGCAGTCAGGTGACGGCCCTCGACCCCGACCTGCCCGTCTACAGCGTCAGGACTATGGATCAGATTCTCGCGGGGTCAGTGGCGCAACCGCGATTCAATAGCCTGGGGCTGGGCATATTCGCAGCTATCGCTCTCGCACTGGCGATGGTCGGTGTCTACGGGGTCATCTCTTATTCGGTCGCTCAACGCACTCATGAAATCGGAGTGCGAATGGCGCTCGGCGCACGGGCTTCCGACGTATTGAAGCTCGTGCTAAAGAAAGGGCTGATACTGACCTTCACAGGAATCGCTGTTGGAGTTCTCGCATCGCTTGCATTGACGCGATTGATGTCGAGCCTGCTGTTCGGCGTGAGCGCGACTGATCCTGTGACCTTCGCAGTCGTCTCATTGATACTGGCGGCGGTCGCAATGCTTGCCTGCTACTTGCCCGCCCGACGCGCGACTAAAGTCGATCCGATGGAGGCGCTAAGATACGAATGAGACGCGGAGAGTGGGCGACGCGGGGACGCGGGGACACGGGGACCGGAAAGCCACTTTTTCGCCGCGTCGCCGCGTCTCCCACTCTCCGCGTCGTTTTCGATGGAGGATATATGCAAACGCTTTGGCAAGACCTTCGCTACGGCTTCCGTATGCTGCTGAAAAAACCGGGCTTCACGGTTGTGGCGGTATTGACGCTCGCTCTCGGAATAGGGGCTAACACGGCCATATTCAGCGTGGTGAATGGCGTGCTGCTGCGCTCGTTTCCTTACACGGAACCCGACCGGCTCGTCATCGTTTGGGAGACGCAATTGCAACTCGGACTCCCTTTCATGTACGCATCGCCTCCGAACTACGGCGACTGGCGCGAGCAGAGCAGCTCATTCGAAGAGATGGCCGCTTTTACGCCGCGCGAATTTTTCATCACTCAAGCGGATGAGCCTATTCGCGTCGAAGGCGCGCAGGTCGCGGCCAGCCTCTTTCAGGTATTGAAAGTGAGTCCCCTGTTGGGCCGCACTTTCTCGCCCGAAGAGGACCGTCCCGGAGGCGGACAGGTCGTGCTGATAGGATACGGTCTCTGGCAGAGTCGATTCGGGGGCGATAAATCCATCGAGGGGCGGACTATAGATATAAACAATCAGCCGCATACGATAGTGGGAGTCATGCCGCCTGATTTCAAATTCCCTCCGGGCATCGCGCTCGAAGGAACGAAGCCCGCGCCGGAGACTCAGCTATGGCTGCCGCTCGCGCGCGAGTTGAAAGGAGGTCAGCGGGGGGCGCATTACCTGACGGTGATTGCGAGGCTCAAACTGGGTGTATCGATCGAAGGCGCGCGCGCTGAGATGTCTTCCATGTCTCGACGACTGGGAGAGGAATACCCGGCGACCAATACGGGCTGGGAGATTACTCTCGTCCCCTTCGAAGAGCAGGTGCTCGGTGAGGTGCGCCCGGCGCTGCTCGTGCTGTTGATAGCGGTCGCATTCGTGCTTCTGATAGCGTGTGTCAATGTGGCGAACCTGCTGCTCGCGCGAGGCGCGGCCCGTCAGAAAGAGTTCGCCATTCGCGCCGCGATGGGCGCTGGCCGGGGGCGACTCGTCAGGCAATTACTCGTCGAGAGCACGGCGCTCGCCTTTATGGGAGGCGCGGCCGGATTGCTGCTTGCGGTGTGGAGCACAAAGTATTTATCAAGCCTGGCTCCGCAAAATATCCCGCGCCTCGATGAGGTCGGCATAGACTTTAAAGTTGTGGGCTTCACGCTTGGGGTGACGCTCCTGACAGGCGTGCTGTTCGGGCTTGCTCCGGCGCTTGGAACCTCTTCTCCGTCGCTGATTCGCTGGCTCAAGGAGGGAGGCCGCAGTTCGGGTCACGGAGCGGGGCGCAACTTTTTGCAGAGCATCTTCGTCGTGGCCGAAGTCGCATTGTCTCTGGTGCTGCTCGTGGGAGCGGGCCTGCTGTTTCGGAGTTTTTTGCAATTGCGGGGAGTGGACCCAGGTTTCAAGGCCGACAGGGCGTTGACTATGCGCGTGGCGTTGCCGCAGGTCAAGTACCCGCAGCGGGCGCAAAGGGCAGCGGCCTTCAGCGAGATGGAGCAGCGCATAAAGGCTTTGCCGGGCGTAGAATCGGCAGGCTTCGTTCTCGAAACCCCGCTCTCGGCCGACCGGCAGGGGACATCTTTTTTGGTCGAAGGCGAGCCGGAGCCTCCACCGGGCGAAGACCGGCAGATAAACTTCACCTTCACGACTCCCGGTTATTTCCAGGCCATAGGAGTCCCTGTTCTGCGCGGGCGCAACTTCAATGAGCAGGACGCGCAAGGAACGCCCGAAGTCGTCCTCATCAATGAAGCCCTTGCGCGGCGCTTCTTTCCGAACGAAGACCCGATAGGTAAACGCCTCTTTGCAGGATTCAGCTCTCAGGTTCCGCGCCGGATCGTAGGAATAGTCGGAAACGTCAGACACGACACACTCGGCCGCGAGGCGTCGCCCGGTCTTTATGCGCCCTATCTTCAAGTATCTGCCTTCAACACCCTGTCGCTCGTGGTCCGCACAGACTCCGACCCTCTGAACACTCTGGCCTCTGTGCGGGAGCAGATCAAGGCCGTAGATCGTGAAGTGCCTGTCCATACGATCAAAACCCTGGATCAGGTCGTTGCGGAGTCAATGGCACAGCCGAGATTTTCAGCCTTGATGTCTGCGATCTTTGCGGGCGTGGCGTTGCTGCTGGCTGCGGTAGGGATATACGGAGTGATTTCTTACTCGGTCGCTCAGAGCACACAGGAGATAGGCCTGCGCATGGCATTGGGCGCGCAACGGCGCGATATTTACCGGCTCGTGTTAGGAAAAGGAATGGCGTTGACTCTGATAGGACTCGGCATCGGCCTGATTGCGGCATCCCTCCTGACAGGCTTCATAACGGGACTTCTGTTCGGGGTCAGCCCGCTCGACATCACAACTTTCGCTACGATAACATTGCTGCTTTCGGCGGTGGCGCTTGCGGCCTGCTACGTGCCTGCGCGCCGGGCCACGCGCGTCGACCCCATGGTGGCGCTGAGATACGAATGATGCCCCCAATCCTTGAATGGGATATACTGCGCGCGGCAGCAAATGACAGTTTTGAATAGAGATACCATCGGCTTCCGCCCGCTGTGAGT
>JAKEHD010000667.1 GCA_022615215.1 Blastocatellia bacterium | reverse complement strand
GCCAAAGCGCCGCCATAAAGATTTCTTTCTTCTTGCGGCGCACTCCAAATATGTTCTGCACTTGCGGAAAAACTTTCATTTTACCCCGCGCGCAGTATAGCAGTCGGAATTGGGAACGGATCAGCCCTTTTAATGGAAGGACCGTCCGAGTGAGGTTAGATTTTTGTGAGGAGGTAACTGCCGAAAATCTGTTCTTATTCTTGACCTTTATCGAACCGTCCGAGCGGGTTGCTTCTCAAATATCTTCCCATTAAATTTAGACGCGAAACACGCTCGGAATCATGCAAAAATTTTCTCTTCGAGAAAATTAATGAGAAAGACCTCTTACATTCGGTTGGGCAAGTATAGCCGCACACCTTCTACACGTCAAGTTTTTGTGGGGTTTTGATCGCAAAAAATGAAATGCCACAATTTCCCGGAAGGTCTTTTCGCCGCCTTGCCGGAGCGATTCAATCGTTTTGCCGCCGAATGAATATATTTATCGTTCGCCCTTCTTGCGGCGCTGCACGAGTCTGATCGGTGTTGCGAAAAATCCGAACTCCTCGCGCAGACGATTCTTTATATATCGCTCGTAAGAGAAATGCAATCGCGCTCGCGGGCTGCGCGAAGATGTAAAGAGCACGAACGTAGGCGGACGAATTGCCGCCTGCGTGATGTAGAGTATGCGCAAGGGGTGCCGCGATGGTGTGGTCGCTCGCGGCTGTTCGAGGTTCTTTTCAAAGAAGCGGTTGATCTCCGAAGTCGGAATGCGTTTGTTGCGCTCGCCATAAGCCTGTTTGGCCAGTTCCAAAAGCTTCGTCACGCGCTGGCCGGTTTTGGCCGATATGAAGACTATGGGCGCGTAATCGGCGAACTTCATCATATCGCGTATGCGGCGCTCGTACTGCTGAGTTGTGTGGTTGTCCTTCTCAAGGGCGTCCCATTTGTTTACGGCGATGATGAGACTTGTGCCCGCTTCGTGCGCATATCCGCCTATAGTGGCGTCGAGCGCCGTCGGGCCTTCGATTGCATCGATGAGCAGGACCGCTACATCGGCGCGTTCGAGGTGACGGCGAGCCATGATCACAGACATCTTTTCGGCCATCAATTCCGTTTTGCCCTTGCGCCGGATGCCCGCCGTGTCGATCAGGCGAAAGAGCGCGTCGTCATACTCTATCTCTGTGTCGATCGCATCGCGGGTGGTGCCGGGTATGGGCGATACAATGACGCGCTCTTCGCCTGTGAGCCGATTGACGAGAGATGATTTGCCGACGTTCGGACACCCGACTATGCTCAGGGAAATCTCTTCGCGCCGCACCTCGCGCTCTTCGGGCGCGGGCAGAATTTCGAGCATCGCATCGAGCATATCGCCTATGCCGTTGCCGTGTTCGGCGGAGATCGGAAACACGCTATCGAATCCCCATCGCTCGAATTCCAGGGCGTCTGCTTCCAGGCGCGCGGTGTCGACTTTGTTGGCGGCGACGAAAACGGGTTTATGTATGGAGCGCGCAAGCACGGCAAGCTCTTCATCGAGCGGCGTGATGCCCGCCCGCGCGTCGACTATCAGCAGGATAAGCGATGCCTCGTCGAGGGCCGTGCGCGCCTGGCGCAGAATGTTTGCGGGTATAAGCTCTTTTTCATCGGGGATGATTCCGCCCGTATCCACAAGCCGGAACTCTCGCCCCAACCACTCAGCCCGCCCGTATATGCGGTCGCGCGTTATGCCAGGCTCGTCGCCTACTATCGATCTTCGCGTGCCGGTGAGCCTGTTGAAGAGCGTCGACTTGCCGACGTTCGGGCGGCCGAGTATTACGACCGTTGGAAGTTCCATCGGCTCTGTGTCCCCGACACTCGGCCCGGCGGGTTCGATTTTTTTCATGACGCTTACCTTTCGCCTTCAATTTATATTGCGGCCCGCGGCTTTTACAAGTCGAGTGTCTGCGGATAAGATTTCAAGCGCAATGTTCAGCGCCATAAGAGACAGGTTTTCCAAACGCGCCGCGCGCGCCCCGCATATCGAACTTGGCGAGCGGGGCGAGCGGGCGGCGCTCGATTACTTGAAGGAGTATGAAGGCTACAAAATAGTCGCCACCAATTTCCTCGTGCCTCTCGGCAGGGGATTGCACGGTCAGAAGCTCACCGCCGAGATAGACATCATCGCTTATGACGGCGACACGCTCGTGTTTGTCGAAGTGAAGACTCGCTCGTCGGGCGATCTCTTCGCGCCAGAGCAGGCCGTCGATCTCAGAAAACAGCGGCAGATCGCCCGCGCCGCGCATCGCTACCGTCGATTGATGAAAATCACCTCGGAGACCTACCGCTACGATGTAGTGACGGTCGTGCCCACTGACGGCGGAGACCGCATAGAACTGCTGCGTTCTTATTTCGACGACCGCGTATTTCGGCGAGGCCGCTACTTCAATGCCGACCATTATTGAACAGGCTTCCCGCTCAAAGTTCGAGATCGCTCCTTGAAAGATCGCCCAGCGCGTGTTGGAGCAGGGTGATTGCTGCAATCGCCGCCGTCTCGGTCCTGAGCGTGCGAGGGCCGAGCGTGATCATCAGGCAGCCGCTATCTTCCATCAACGCAAGTTCGCCCTCTTCCCATCCGCCCTCCGGCCCTATCAAGGCGACGACCTCCGACCGGTCTTGCGCGTCGGCAATGGCTTCTTTGATCGTCACGCCTCCCCTTTCGCTGAAGACGAGCATAGTTCCATCAGTGGCATTCAAAAAATCCGCGAGCGCGACGGGAGTGGCTATCTCGACGAGCCTGCGACGGCCCGATTGCTTGGCCGCTTCGAGAG
>JAKEHD010000666.1 GCA_022615215.1 Blastocatellia bacterium | reverse complement strand
CGTTATCGGAGTCGAATCGAGTCTCGTGCTCTCGCGTTTTCTGAGAGGGCTGCCGGTGCGATTCGAACCCGCTGCGGGAGATGCGCGGCTGAATGGCGTTGTGGTCCAAATCGACGAGCGAACAGGCAAGGCAATCAATATAGAAAGAATTCAGGCGCGCAGTTCTTCGGAGGAACTATAGGAAGCAGAGGGGCAGGGCGCTTGGAAGGATGAAGGATGAGGGATGAATGATGAATCCCATTAAGGAAAATCCTTTTCATCCTTCATCCTTACGCCCTCATCCTTCAGGACTCCCGCTCTATTTCGTCGCATGGATTATGGCCGCTTCGAAAGTGTCTATGGCGAAATCCGCCTGCTCGCGGTCTATTATCAAAGGCGGCGAGAAGCGGATTGCGGACTGGCCTGCGCCCTGAACTATGAGGCCCTGGCGGAAACACTCCAGGACGATCTCGTCTCTGAGTTCCGGCCAGGGTTCGAGCGTGTCAGGGTCGCGCGCGAACTCGACGCCGATCATAAGTCCGAGGCCGCGAACGTCTACTATCGAGTCGTGTTTGTCCTTGATTTCTCGCAAGCGGTTTATCATATAGTTGCCTGCCTCTGCCGCATTCGCCATCACCCCGTTTTCGAGTATCTCTATAGTCTTCAAGGAAGCCGCTATTGCGACCGGGTTGCCTCCGAAGGTCGAAGCGTGCGCGCCCGCATGCCATTGCATCAACTCTTCGCGCGCAAGCGTCACTCCGAGTGGAAGCCCGCCCGCTATGGCCTTCGCCATGCAGATAATATCCGGCTCGACCCCGTAATGCTCTACAGCCCACATCTTGCCGGTTCGCCCCATTCCCGTTTGCACTTCGTCGACTATAAGCACTATACCGTGCTTGTTGCTTATGCGGCGAAGTTCGGGCAAAAAATCGGGCGACGGCACTACGTAGCCGCCTTCTCCCTGTATAGGCTCCACGATTATCGCGGCGCAATCTTCGGGCGGCACCGTCGTTTTGAATACGGTCTCTTCGATATAGCGAGCCACCCTGCGTCCCACGCTTTCACCCGTGCGCAGGTTAAGCGGAAATCGAACAGGGTTTGCGTAAGGCACGTGCGTGACATCGAGAGCCTGTGCGCCGAACCCGCGCCGCTGGGCGGCCTTTGAAGCCGTGAGCGACAGAGTGCCGAAGGTGCGCCCGTGAAATGCGCCCCGGAAAGCTATGAATTTGCTGCGATTGGTCGAATAGACGGCCGCCTTGAGCGCGCCCTCCATGGCCTCCGCGCCAGAATTGCCGTAATGGACCTTTTTGATAAAATTGCCGGGCGTTATCCGGTTCAACTTTTCAGCAAGTTCGCTCTGATGCGGATAGTAATAATCGGTCCCCGATATGTGAATGAATCGTTCGGCCTGTCGAGCTATGACTTCTGTGATTTCGGGATGGCCGTGACCGAGCGCAGCGACCGCGACGCCCGCGTTGAAATCCAAAAAAACATTTCCATCCACGTCTTCGAGCATCGCGCCAAAGCCTCGCTCGACCATCAGCGGGTAGCTCCGTGTGTAACTTGGCGAGATGTATTTTCTATCTTTTTCAAGAAGCTCCCTGGTTTTAGGGCCAGGCAGTTCGGTCCTTATTTCCGGCAGTTTGAGTTCAGCAGCAGTTTGCATAATACCTCCATTGGTTTGATCGAACGAATAGCGATGGGTTCGGGGGCAGACAACGACAATAAAGTGGAGGCTAGTCGGCAAAGAGGTCTCTGCGAATGGCTGTGGGATTGCGTATGATTGCGATTTTCATTCTCACACCTATTACCTCAAAATTTATTGACCGCATTTTAGCACGCGCCCCGCAAACGTATCAAACCGGGCACGCAGGAGCGCGGCTTCTGAAAATTGTTTGCCATGCCTACAAGGCGTATCTCACATCGGCCTGCTTTGTGATGGCACGGTTTATCCGTTTCAGGATCTATTTCGTTGAAAGACCTGTCTCAGCGACGATTTTTAATGGTTTTATGGCGATTAAAAGCCCGAAACTTCTTGATAGTTCCAGATCACCATGCTAAATTTCATAATTCTAAGGAGCTACTTGGATTGGAGGCTGTTTGACCGAGTTCGAGGCGCAACGAGGCGCATTATCGAAAACTGGTAAAATCCGATGTCAGAGGATGAATTAGAGGCGTCGGTGCGAATAATAAACCCGTATCAAGGAAGGTTCATCCAAGCGCCTCGACCACCCGCGAGCTTTGGCACCCTCCCTTCAATAAAGTTCTCTTGCTCTGCCGCTTAGGTTTTATAAGTGGGCTGATATTGGCGGTGTTTGAAGTCTTCTCGACGGCCCTCACGCCCTCTGCGAGAAGCCTTCGATGCCTGGAATTATGGTGCGCAGATGCGAGATGGAATTATACCGGTTTCGATCTTTGAAGATGCCTTGAGGCTACACGAGTCGCTGGACATAAGCCAGGTGATAGAGAGGGCGATGAAGTTGCTCCCGACTGTGGTTGATGCCGAGTCGTGGGCGGTCTTTTTGAAGGCCGAACAGGGCGATTGCCTGGAGATGGTTCGCGCTGTCAATGCTTCCGCCCTTGCGGTAAGTCCCTTCGTGAAAATAGAGTCCGCTTATGGTCCCGTGGCCCGCGCAGTGTACGAGCAGAAAACTATTATCACAGCCGGCGAAGAGCAACCGTCGGAAAGCGATTCTCAGTCGGGCGGCGCGCGTGCGACGCTTTGTATACCGCTGGTTTTCGAAAAGCGGTTGATAGGCGCGGTGCAGGCAACCCGCTCCGGCCCTCGCGACAGTGAAGTAGATTATCTGTTTACAGGCGAAGACGCGCGTGTGGCCGAACTCGTATGCAGGTCCATGGCCGTCGCGCTGGCGAACGCCATCGATTATCATAACGCCACGCGCCAGACGCTCATAGACGACCTCACGCGGCTCTATAATGTGCGCTATCTCTATCAGATGCTCGACAACGAGATACGGCGCGCGCGCCGTTACGGGTCGCCGGTCTCGATAGTCTTCATGGACCTGGATGGCTTCAAGCTTGTCAACGACGCTTACGGGCACAGGGCCGGAAGCGCCACCCTGACCGAGGTGGCCCGTATAATAATGAACGCCGTGCGCGAGGCCGATTTCGTGGCCCGCTATGGCGGAGATGAATTCGTTATTATGCTGCCCGAAACATCGGCCAAGCGCGCCGTCGAAGTGGCCGAGCGAGTCCGTTCCGAGATAACCGCGCATCGCTTCACGGGCGGCGTCGGCGCAGACATATACCTGACGGCCAGCTTCGGCGTCGCAAGCTTTCCTGAGCACGCGACCGAAGCCGAAAAGTTGATCGAACTGGCCGATGCTGCGATGTATGCGGCCAAAGAGCGTAATAAGAACTCTGTGAGGCTGGCGGCATCTTGAGGAAAAGAGTCGTCCTTTTGAGGAAAAGAGCCTTCTTTATTGAAAGTTATATTCGGGCGCGATGCGCCCAAGTCTGGAGGATGGACAAACCTATTTAATGAGGATGAGAAATCTATTCAACCCCTTCTCAAGCGACCTGGCCATAGACCTGGGGACGGCAAACACGCTCGTCTATGCCAAGGGACGCGGTATAGTGGTCAGCGAGCCTTCCATCGTAGCCATAAATAAAGTGACCAACAAGGTCGAAGCCGTCGGCAAAGAGGCAAAGGAGATGCTCGGACGCACGCCCGGCAACATCATCGCCATACGTCCCATGAAGGACGGCGTGATCGCGGACTTCGAGGTGACCGAGAAGATGCTTCAGCACTTCATACGCAAGGCGCACAACGGCCGCTCATGGGTGTCGCCCCGCGTCGTCATCGGCGTCCCCGGAGAGATCACTCAGGTTGAGCGCCGCGCCGTCGAAGACGCGACCTACAGGGCAAAAGCATCGAAAGTCTATCTGGTCGCCGAAGCCATGGCCGCGGCAATCGGAGCCGGTCTTCCGATAACGGAGCCTTACGGCAATATGATCGTGGATATTGGCGGCGGCACGACCGACATCGCCGTCATATCGCTTTCCGGCATAGTCTATTCGCGCGCAGTGCGTGTGGCGGGTAATGAACTCGACGAAGCGATAATCCAATACATAAAGCGAAAGTACAATCTGTTGATCGGAGAACGCACGGCCGAATCGATCAAGATAGAACTCGGATCCGCCTGGCCCGTAGAAGAGCCTATTCAGATGGAGATCAAGGGCCGCAACCTTATAGAGGGAGTTCCGCGCACAATCACCATAACGGACGAAGAGGTGCGCGAGGCGCTGGCCGACCCCATCTCCACGATAGTCAATGCCGTAAGGGTGGCCCTGGAGCGCACCCCGCCTGAGTTGTCTGCGGATATAGCCGAGCGCGGCATAGTGCTTACGGGAGGCGGCGCATTGCTCAAAGGGATAGACAAACGACTCATGCACGAGACGGGAGTGCCCGTCTCTCTCGCCGAAAATCCCTTGTCTTCGGTCGCCCTCGGCACAGGAAAGATGCTTGCCGATTTCGATCTTCTCAGCCGTGTGAGTTGGGAAAACACGATGTTGCAACACAGCTTGTAGCAGCTTTTCAGCCCTCAGTCTTCAGCTGTCAGCCATCAGTTTTCCGCTCTGATAGCTGATAGCTGATAGCTGATGGCTGATAGCTGATAGCCGATAGCCGATTATGAGCGCAAATCCTACAAGCCAGAAAGCGCCCTGGGTGCTCGCTATATTGTTGCTCTCTCAGGTGGTGTTGATGTCGACTTATGCCCAACACCCCGAAAGCGAGCAATCCATATTGCGGACCTGGATTATGACCGTCTTCACACCCGTAGCAAGGGCCGCCGACAGCGTAATATCGGCGGTCACAGGGGCCGTTGCAGGCTATACGGACCTCCGGGGGGCGCGCGAAGAGAATATACGTCTCAAAGCAGATGTCGAGCGATTGACCAAAGAGCTTAACGAGGCGCACGAACGCACAGGCGAATACGATCGGTTGAAGGCCCAGATCAACCTTCCGAATCTCCCACAGTACCGGGCCATCGCGGCCAATGTGGTCGCGCGCGACACCAATCTATGGTTCAAGCGGCTGACCATCGATCGCGGGACGCTCGACGGCGTGAAGCGCGATATGGCTGTCACCACCACTACAGGCATTGTAGGCCGCGTCATCCATGTGGGACCGAATCACGCGAGGGTGCAGGTCATAACCGATAAATACGCGGGCGTCGGGGCCATGCTTCAGAACTCGCGCAGAATGGGTGAAGTAAGGGGATTGGACCAGGAGGCCCGATGCGAGCTTAAAAATATAAGGGCCACCGATCAGGTTCAGGTCGGAGAAGCCGTCGTGACCACAGGTCTCGATCGCATATATCCCAAGGGGCTTATGGTCGGCCACGTAGAGCGCATAGAAAACGACCCGCACGGTCCCTGGCACAAGATCATCGTTCTCCCTTCGGCGCCCGTAGATCGGATCGAACAGGTCATGGTGCTGCTCGTCGAGCAGAAAGATATAGAAAAAGAGCTTGGACCGGAAGAAATAGTCAGATAGATCGAGGTAGCTTGAAGAGTGCAACCCTTTAAAATCGCCCTGACCATCATCATAGCGCTCTTTTTGCAATTGCTGCTCTCGAACTATTTCAGGTTCTTTCGCTACATAGACCTGCCGCTTCTGGTGACGATCTATTTCAGCTTGCAGCGTGCGCCTTTTCTCGGCATGGCGGTAGGCGTTTTCTCAGGGATAGGGGGCGACGCGATAGGCGGCGGCATATTAGGCGTTGGAGGATTCGCGAAAACCCTTATAGGATATTTGATAGCTGTGACCAGCATCAAATTCTCTCTTGAGCACCCGCTCGCGCGGCTCGCGGTCGTGGCAATAGCTTCGGCGGCAAACACGGTACTACACGCGGGACTCAACCTGATGCTCGAACAGTTCCTGCCGACCCTCGAAACCTGGGGCGCGTTCGGCAGGAGCGTGGGCTGGAAGGCGCTCTCGGACACGGCCGCCGCCCTCGTCATATTCATAGTGCTCGACCGGGTGTTCGCAGAACACGCGCAGGCTCGGCAAATGGCTATAAGGCGAAGGTTTTATGACTAGCAAAAAGAGATCGAAAGAAAACGGGTACGATTTCGAGCTGAGACTCTACGGGTTTCAGTACCTCATACTGGCCGTTTTCATCGTGCTCGGCATGCGGTTTTACGTATTGCAGGTTGCGCGCCATGAAGCTTACCAGCAGCGCGCTGAAAATAACCGCATACGCGATATCCCCATTCCTGCGCCGCGCGGGGCCATCCTCGACCGCAACGAAAAGGTTCTCGTCGATAACACACATGCATACAACATAGTGGTTGCCCCGGAATACATGAACGACCGCGCCGAAACCATCCGCGTTCTGGTCGAAAACCTCGGCGTCGACACCGAGCAATTTATAAAAGAACTCAACAACCCGCGCCGAGCGAAGTCGCTCCCCATCCTTGTGAAGCAAAATGCAGGGGACGCCGACCGCGCATGGATCTACGCGCATAGCCTCGAATATCCTGAGATAACCATAGAGGAGCAGCCGCAACGCGTTTACCCTTATGGGAAGCTCGCCTGCCACGCGCTCGGATACATAGGCGAGATCAGTCCCAAACAACTCGAAAATCCCAGGTACGCCGATTATAAACCGGGCGACATAATCGGGCAGGATGGACTCGAAGCCACCTATGATAAATGGCTGCGGGGCAAGGAAGGGGTGCGGCGCGTAATAGTCGACAGCCGGGGCCGCACCATAAGGGATCTCGAAACTAAACCGCCTATCAAAGGCCAGGACTTGATCACAACGCTCGACATAGACCTGCAAAGAGTAGCCGAAGAGCAATTCGACAACGCAGGCGACACGGGCGTGGCCGTAGCCATGAATCCGCAGAACGGCGAGATACTCGTTATGGTTTCAAGGCCCGCCTATGACCCGAACGTCTTTGCTTCGAATGTAATATCGTCGGGGGAAAATCGCGCCGAAGTGCGCGCCATTATGCGAGACCCCAAGACTCCGCTTTATAACAAGGCCATCAAAGGTAAATACCCGGCAGGTTCGACCTGGAAGCTTCTACTGTCGACGGCGGCCCTTGAGGAAGGCGTCATAACGCTGAAAGATTCCAGGCTCGCCTGCGGTGGAGGTGTCTCTGTGGGCAACCGCTTCGTCCGCTGCCTGGGCAATCACGGAGCGCCCGACATCCACGCCGCCATAGTGCGCTCGTGCGACGGCTACTACTACCGGCTCGGCCTCAAGATGGGCGTCGATATGATAAACGACTGGATCAAACGATTCGGGATGGGCCGGCCAACCGGAATCGATATCCCTTCCGAACTTTCCGGCACGATACCGAGCCGCGAGTGGAAGGCCAGGAGTTTCCCGAAATCTCCTGAGTGGACCAATTTCGACACCGTGCTCGCTTCCATAGGCCAGGGGTCGGTCGCTATCACCCCAATCGCGTTGCTGCGCGCTACGGCAGGCATAATGAACGGCGGAAAGTTCTATACGCCGCACTTTCTCAAAGAAGCTAAAGAGACGCCTCTGGAAAAAATAAAACACTTTGACACGCCGCCCACAGAGGTAAAGCTATCCCCTACGACGGTTGAGATATTGACTTATGGGGCGTGGGGCGTTATCAACGAAGGCGGCACGGCGGGAGGCATAGTTCCTCGCGATCTCAACGTGGGAGGCAAGACAGGGACCGCGCAGGTAATCGCTAACGAAAAAGCTCGTGCAATAAGAGAGCACCGTGACCATGCATGGCTAGTCACCTTCGCTCCGCTTCACACGGAAGAGCCGCCCGAACTCGCCGTAATCGTGCTGACCGAACACGGGGGCTTCGGGGCAAGGGCTTCAGGGCCTAAGACAAGGATGATCCACGCCGCTTATTTCTCGAAGAAATTCGGCCGACCTGTGATACCCGAACTCATAGCCAAGACCGACGCAGACAAGCCGGAGCAAAATAAACCGGACAAAGCGCCGGGGAACGAACGCCCGCGCGATCAATGATTCGTCCGTTGACCGTTGACCGTCGTCCGTCGTTCTTTTGCCAGAGCCTCGGAAGAAGTGCAACATAGAGCGACTACGCTCGGCAACTGACAAAGGACGACGGACAAAGCCGCGTATCGGGCGGCAAGTAAAATTCATGAAGACTGAAAAAAGCTTTGAATCATCGCTCAAGGAGCTTGAGCGCATAGTCGAGCAACTCGAAGAAGGCGACCTGCCTCTTGAGAAATCCCTTGAGTTGTTCGAGCAGGGGGTGAGGCTTTCGCGCGATTGCCAGAAGCGCCTCGACGAAGCCGAGCGCAAAGTGGAAATCCTGCTCAAAGGCGATGACGGCACCTTCACCACCTCTACTTTCGACGAGACGGAAGGATGAGCGCACCCGAGCCTATCACCAGTTACCTGGCGCAACGCGCAGAAGAGATCAATGCCTGGCTCGACCGCCTCGTGCCTTCCGAGACCATCCCCCCGCAACAGCTACACTGTGCCATGCGCTACAGCCTCTTTGCAGGCGGGAAGCGGCTCAGGCCCGCGCTCGTGCTTGCAACCGGAGAAGCCTTTGGCGCAAGCACAGAATCTCTGATGCCTGCCGCGTGCGCAATAGAGATGATCCACACCTATTCGCTCATACACGACGACCTGCCCGCCATGGATAACGACGATCTAAGGCGAGGCCGACCCACATGCCATAAAAAGTTCGGAGAAGCGACGGCCATACTCGCGGGCGATGCATTATTGACACATGCGTTTCGCGTGCTCTCTGACGATCGAGGAATGAAAATCGATCCCGCGCGCCAGGTTCGCGTCATTCGTGAGATCGCCACCGCTGCCGACACAGTCGACGCTCTCATAGGCGGACAGATGGCCGACATCGAAGGCGAAGGCAAACCGACGGATGCCGCGACTCTCGAATACATACATCGCTCGAAGACGGGCGCGATGATTCGTGCGTCGGTCGTGACGGGCGCTATTATCGCCGGAGCGAGCGACGACTCCGTAGAAGAGGTCCGCGCCTACGGCTCCGCGATAGGGCTTGCCTTTCAGATAGCAGACGACATACTCGATGTCACCTCCACGAGCGAACAACTCGGAAAGACTGCGGGCAAAGATATGGCCGCGCTCAAAGCCACTTACCCTGCTATTCATGGCCTTGAGTCTTCGCATGCTCGCGCGCGTGAACTTGTGGAAGAGGCCGTCCGGATAGCCGCCCGCCTCGGAGTCGCGTCAGGCGTTTTAGAAGAGATCGCCCGTTTCATCATTGCCAGGAGGTCGTGAAAACGGGTATCCTCATCAGTTGCGAACGTACCAGGCGAATAGTTCGAAATACCACTCGCCCCCTCCCTTACGGTTGGGGTACTGAAGGACGGTGGAGAGCATAATCGAATTTAAGATGATACGATGCATCCTCAACCGTCGCCCCCGCATCCATGCGCGAACCGGTCTAAATAATTTAGGAGAATCTATTCATCATGAAAATACTGTCACAGATAAACGATCCGGCCGACCTCAGACAACTCCCTGCATCGCTACTTCCGGAGCTTGCAACCGAAATACGCGAATACATGATAGATGTGCTGTCGAAGATAGGCGGCCACACGGGCGCGAGCCTCGGTCCCATCGAGTTGATACTCGCCTTGCATTATGCTTTCGACACCCCGCGCGACAAACTCGTCTTCGACATAGGCCATCAGGCATATTCTCACAAGATCATAACCGGACGCCGCGACCAGTTTCCCACCATACGCCTCTACGACGGCATAAGCGGGTTTTTGCGGCGCGAAGAATCAGCCTACGACGTATTCAATGCCGCGCATGCTGGCACCTCGATATCTTCGGCTCTCGGAATAGCTGCGGCGCGAGATATTGCGGGCGAAGACTTCAACGTGATCGCCTTCATAGGGGACGCGGGCCTTACGGCCGGAATGGCGCTCGAAGGAATAAACCAGGTGGGCCATCTCAAAAAGAAGATGATCATCCTGCTCAACGACAACGAGATGTCCATCTCTCCGAACGTCGGCGCGCTTTCGGGCTACCTCAACCGCATACGCAGCGCGCGGCCTTACAACGAATTCAAGCACGAGGTCGAGGAATGGTTGAAGACCATCCCGGCCGTCGGCGAGATGATGCTGTCGAGAGTCAAAGCCGTCAAAGACGCCCTCGCGCGCGCATTCATTCCCGGCGCGCTGTGGGAAGAACTCGGCCTCAAATATATAGGCCCGATCAACGGCCACGACATCAACACGATTCTTAAAACCCTCGAAGAGGCGAAGAAGGAAGACGAGCCTGTGCTCATTCACGCCCTGACCGTGAAAGGCAAAGGGTACGAGCCTGCCGAACGCGACAAAGCCGCATGGCACGGCACATCGGCTTTTGAAATCTCTACCGGCAAATTCATCAAAGAGCCTGCGAAAGCGCCTTCTTACACGGCAGTCTTCGCGCAGGCGACCATCGACCTTATGAAAGAAGACGCGGCGATAGTGGCGATCACAGCCGCCATGCCCGACGGCACCGGTCTCTCGAAAGTGATGAAGGAATTTCCCGACCGTACCTTCGACGTAGCCATCGCCGAACAGCACGCCGTCACCTTCGCCGCAGGCATGGCGACAGAAGGGATGAAGCCCATAGCGGCGATATATTCGACCTTCTTGCAGAGGGCCTTCGATCAGGTATTTCACGATGTGGTGTTGATGGATCTCGACGTGACATTTGCGCTCGACCGCGCGGGAGTAGTAGGAGCGGACGGGCCTACGCATCACGGATTGATGGATTTCGCTTACCTGCGCCCTATGCCGGGATTCGTCGTCATGGCTCCGAAGGATGAAAACGAACTGCGCCACATGCTCAAGACCGCAGTTGATTATAGAGGCCCTGCCGCGGTTCGTTACCCTCGCGGAAACGGCCTGGGCGTCGAGATGGACGAAAAGATTCACGCGCTCGAAATAGGCAAGGCGGAACTGATGCGCGAGGGCACGGACGTTGCGATACTCGGCATAGGCTCTGAAGTAAGCCACTGCCTGAAGGCCGCAGACAAACTCGCCGCCGATGGACTTTCGGCAACGGTAGTCAACGCCCGATTCGTCAAGCCTCTCGATGAAGAGTTGATACTCGCGCTCGCGCGCTCGCACGGCTCTATAGTCACTGCCGAAGATCATTATCTTATGGGCGGCTTCGGAAGCGCAGTGATGGAGTTACTGGAGCAACATCAGATGCACGATGTAAGAGTGCTGAGAATAGGCTGGCCCGATAAACTGATCGAGCACGGCAGCCAGAGCCTTTTGCTTGCGAAGTACAAACTCGATGCCGACGGGATATACTCGCGCGTGAAGGATTTCGTCGCAAGCAGGTATAGCTTCAGCCCTGTCTACACCCGGTAACAGACCTGTATGTTTGTTTGCGGGACCAGAGTGATACAATATAAGGTCTATTTTGTTATAGGCTTAACTGTAAGCGCCTGAAAGAAGAAGCAAACATGAAGATCAGTTCCCTGGAAATCGAAGGCTTCCGCTCTTTTAAAAAGGCATTATGGGAGCCTGGCACTTTGAATATTATTATCGGCGCAAACGGCACCGGTAAATCGAATCTGTTGCGCTTCCTTGGCTTAATCTCTAGTGCTGCTAAGGGGAGCCTGGCTGCCGGTGTTCAGGGTTCAGGCGGTATGGGATCTCTGCTGTGGAGTGGTAAAGCTTCCAGTATCAGGTTCGTACTTAAAGTTGAATCCAGCGATTCCTTTCGCGAACCAGATCACTACGAACTTGAATTATCAAGGCTGGGAATGGGGAGTTCTTACCGTATCAACTATGAATTACTCGCAAATCATGCTCGCGTCAGAACGGGGGAAAAGGAGAATCCGTTCAAGTATTTAGAACGAACTCCTAATTACGCGGTAGTTTTTGATGAAGACCAGCACACATTTGTTGCGCCTGAAGAATCAATCCCTGAGGATGAAACCCTGTTGTCAACTTTAGCAGGGCCATTCGTGAATAATCGCTATATCCCACCTTTTCGCCAGCAGCTTGCAGGAATCATGCTATATCACGATTTCGATGTTAGTAGGGAAGCAGAAATACGCCAGCCGGTGGT
>JAKEHD010000665.1 GCA_022615215.1 Blastocatellia bacterium | reverse complement strand
GCTGACGGCTGACGGCTGATAGCTGATGGCTGACGGCTGATGGCTGATGGCCTGTCACTTCACGACGCCTGCCAGCAAGCTTTGCGCGGCTCGATAAACATCCGCGACTTCCACTCGCGTCATGCAGCGATGGTCGATGGGGCAATCGCGCAGCATGCAGGGAGAGCAATCGACCTGGTGGCGCACGACCGTCGCTACGTCAGACATCGGCCTCGTAGAGAAATGCTCCGTTGGGCCGAAGACGACCACTGTAGGCACGCCGAGCGCAGCCGACACATGCGCCGTGCCCGTGTCGTTCGAGACCACGAGCGCGGAGCAGGCGAGCACGGCTTTCAACTCCGCGACACTTGTGCGGCCCGCAAGCATCGCCGAAGGAGTGCGCATATAAAGGGCAGTCTCGCGGGCGACTTCCCGGTCTCCGGCTGCTCCTACTATGATCGTTTGGAACCCGTCGCGCTCGGCGAGTATATCGGCAGTTTCGGCGAATCGCTCCGCAAGCCATCGCTTCGCCCTGCTGTTGGTCGCGCCCGGACTTATGACTGCTATTCGGCCGTCGGAATCTATGCCGAATTCCGCGAGCATAAGACGTGCGCGCGCGCGTCGTTCTTCCGATACGCTGAGGCGGGGCCGGAAGCGGCCAGAAGCGGCGCTCTCGGTTTCGATGAGGCATTCACCCGTGAACGCCTGCTCTATGTGCGCTGCGATGTTCAAATAGTAAAAGACCTGATGGCCGGTCTTGTAATCGGGCTTGAAAGGAATGACTGTATCGAGCAACGCCCGGCGTCCGTCTGTCGGATAACCTGCGACGTTGCGCGCCCCGGCCGTCTGCGCCAGTAGCGCCGCCCCGAATGCATTTTGAAAGAGAACGGCCAGGTCGAAACGCTCGCGCCGAAGCCCTCGAACCTCGCTTATGAATCGGCTCATTGATTGTATGAGACCGGATGCAGGAGTGGTGACTATCAGATCGTCGGCCAGATGCTCGCCTTCGAAGAGGCCCGCAACCAGAGGCCGCGCGACTAATGTGATGTGGTCACTGGTAAAGACGCGCCGCAACTCTCTGAGCGCGGGCACGGCCATCACTGCGTCCCCTACCCAGTTCGGCGCGCGAATCATGATTTTCATCGGGTGTCGCGTATTGAAGGCAAATGGTAAAAGGAAAAAGAGAAGCCGAATACTTTTGCTTTTTTACTTTTTACTTTTGCCTTGATTTAATTTCCATCCCCGACCTGGCTGTAGTCGGTCAGGACGGATTTATCGCCGAGCACCGCGCCCTCCACAGTGACCATGCGGCCTATATGGCAGCTTTTCCCCACTACCGCGCCGCTAACCGTTGCGTTCGGGCCTATGCGAGTGCCCCCTCGCACGACAGAGTTCTCTATTCGCGCGCGGTCTTCTATATAGCAATTGCCGCCGACGACGGAATTGATGATCCGGACGCCTGCTTTTATCGTGCAGGAAGGGTCTACGACCGAGCGCGCGTCGAGTTCGACCGTCTCATCGAATTTGTCGCCTCGCTCTCTGGAAGGAAGGTCGAGCAGCTTCACACGTCCTGCAATCACGTCGAGGTTCGCTTGCAGGTAGCTTGCGGGCGTTCCTATGTCGCGCCAGTAGTCGCGCCAGACGTATCCGAAAAAAGGCTCGCCGCTCGCGAGCAATCGAGGAAAGACCTCGTACTCGAACATGAAAGGTTCGCCTTCGGGTATGTAGTCCAGAACGCGGGGTTCGAGTATGTATATGCCTGCGTTGATCGTGTCGCAGGTTATCTCTTCGGGCTTGGGCTTTTCAACGAAGCGCCGAACGTGGCCTTGCTCGTCGGTCTCGACCAGGCCGTAATCGGATGGGTTAGGCACAGGCGCAAGCACTATGGTGGCGACGGCTTCGCGCTCGCGGTGATAGGCTATAACGTCGCTGAGATCGATGTCCGTGAGCACATCTCCATTGAAGACTACAGTCGTTTCATTTATCAATCCGGCGGCGTTGCGATAAGCCCCGGCCGTCCCGAGCGGAGATGCTTCGACCGTGTAGCTTATCCTCACTCCGTAGTCGGTCCCGTCCGTGAGCTTATGCTCGATTTTTTGCGGCTGATAGGAGAGCGACAGTATCACATCGCTCACACGGGCGCGCTTGAGCAGTTCCATTTGGTAGAGCAGGAACGGCCTGTTGGCAATGGGCACCATCGGCTTGGGCGTATGCATTGTAAGCGGTCGCAGGCGCGTCCCTTTTCCGCCTGCCAGTATCAGTGATTGCATTTGCAATTATAACTCCCGTAAATTGTATGAAACTTCAATAGTGCTCAAAGTTTATCACCGCCCGGCGAGCTTTGACAAATTTCTCGTTGGAACCGAAATCTTATTGCGAGCCGAGCCGGGACGCAAGGCATCCGATAGGTTTTAACTCGATGAAATTTTCTCAAGGGTGAATGTTGGGGTTGTCTACCAAAATGCCTTCTGCGGTCGCGGCATTCAACAAGCGGTCATCGGCGGCCAGGAAGGTAAGCGATGGTAGCCCGCTCGCTTGTAGAGCGCCGTCCGCCAACGAAGCCGAGGCCAGTTGTATCGCATCATAGGCGCGCAATGTATGACGCTCCAGGAGCAATCGTGAGCGTTCGGCTACAGCTTCCGTGAATTCCATAAGGGCGTATTCCGCAGAAGAGATAGCGGCAAAGTCGTCAGCGATTTGCCTGTAGTCTTCTTTGCTGAGAAGCGATTCACGCGCCCGCCTGTTCAAGGCGCTATAAACTTCGACCAGGCTGACGCGCGAAGTGATGATTTCATTGCCCGCGGACGGATCAACCAGCACACGGAACCAGGCGGAGCCTGTCTCGTTGACGTGCCGTTTCACCAAAACACTGCTGTCAGCATAGTATATCGCCATCAACGGCCCTCACGATCCTCACTGATCAGCTTCGAAAGAGGTTTAGCGGCTGAAAACCGTCGGGCCAGTTCCTCGCGCTGTTCCGGCGATAGAATCGGCGATGGCGTCGCGCCACTCTCTCTGGCCGAGTTTGGCAGACTCAACCCTGCTGCTATAAGTGCTTTTCGGATTAGCTCGGAGCGCGCCGATTGATTTGTAGAGGGTAACACATGATGCAAGGTGATTTCTATATGGCTTCGCTCCGGTAAAGCCAGAGGAGTCGTCGGGCGCAGCACACCGTTTTCATAGATAGCGGTTACTTTTTGATCCATACCTGTCTCCTTCACACAGCAAGCGGCAACCAATTGGATTATACACCCTTCATCGAGAGTTATCAGGGAACGAATAGGATCGAAGAAAAATCTCTTCCTTGCGCCGCCAATCTCCGGCAACCTATAATCGGGTTAGCATTCGACAATTACTGAAGCTGGTTATTAGCAGAATGAGTTCGAAGCTTCTTCGATCTATAGTTGAACACTTTATATGGCTGATGGCTGACAGACAAATTCTTAATTGAGAGGTACAGGTTGTGACAGACGCAGTGATACTATCCGGGGCGAGGACTCCGGTCGGAAAACTCCTCGGCGCGCTTAAAGCCTTCAGCGCCGTTGACCTCGGCGTTATTGCCGCTCGCGCTGCCCTTGAACGCGCGGGAATCAATCCTGATTCGGTCGATGAAGTCATAATGGGAAACGTCGTTCAGGCGGGCACGGGGCAGAACCCCGCTCGACAGGTCGCCCTGCGCGCAGGGATTCCCGATAAGGTCTCGGCCCTCACTATCAATAAGGTCTGCGGGTCGGGACTGAGGGCCGTGATGCTTGCCGCGAACGGCATAAAAGTCGGCGAGGTCGAAGTGGTTATAGCAGGCGGCATGGAGTCCATGACGAACGCGCCCTATTTGCTCAAGGGCGCGCGCGAAGGCTACAGGCTCGGAAACGGCAAGCTGATCGATTCAATGATAGAGGACGGTCTCTGGTGCGCATTCGACGACTGGCACATGGGCTGCACCGGAGAAGTCGTGGCCGAACGCTACAACGTCACGCGCGAAGAGCAGGATGAGTACGCATTGAATTCGCATCGCAAAGCCCTAGCCGCTATGAAAGAGGGCCGCTTCGACCGCGAAATAGTTCCCGTAGAGATTCCGCAGAAGAAGGGGCCGCCGCTCGTTTTTCGCACAGACGAAGGCCCGCGCGAGGATACTTCGCTCGAAGCGCTTGCGCGACTGAGGCCCGCATTCAAAGAGGGCGGAACCGTGACGGCGGGTAATGCGCCCGGAGTCAACGACGGGGCAGCCGCGCTCGTGGTTGTATCTGCGGAAGCGGCGCAACGGTTGGGCCGCGAGCCTCGCGCGAGAATAGTCGCTCAGGCTTCGAGCGGCATCGAACCAAAGCTTGTGATGATGGCCCCGATTGCGGCCATGCAGAAGACCTTGGAACGCGCGGGCTGGGATCTCGCCGATGTCGACCTGATAGAACTAAACGAAGCATTTTCGGCCCAGGCCGTTGCGATAACCCGCGAGATGGGAATCCGGCCTGAGCGATTGAACGTAAACGGAGGGGCGGTCGCGCTCGGACATCCCATTGGAGCGAGCGGCGCGCGATTGCTGGTGACGTTGATTTATGAAATGGAGCGGCGAGACGCGCATAGAGGACTTGCGGCGCTCTGCCTCGGCGGCGGAAATGCTGTGGCTATGGCTGTGGAGCGTTGATTGGTTGAAAATAAATTTTGATCCGGTTTGCGCCCTTTCAGAAATGGGATCATTGTAGTGGCACTTTCAGGTTTCTGGAGGAATCGCCATGCGAAACACAACGAGTAAGGCACGAAGGCAGAGCCTGCTATCGGGCATCGTCCTGCTGACCCTCTTTACGTTCTTGTTTCCGCAGACAAAGGTCGCGATTGCGACCGTGACGCCTCCGAGCGTATATCGAACCTATTTGAGCCAATCGCAATCTGGCGATCTGGACGAAGCTAAGCGGCTCAACGCTGAAGCCGTCAGGCTGTATGGAGAAGGCCGTTATGACGAAGCCATACCTCTAGCTGAACGCGTGCTGGCTATCTATGAGAAGATGCTGGATCCGAATCATCCTGATGTTGCCATATCACTCAACAACCTCGCTGAGCTTTACCACACGAAGGGAGACTATGCGAAGGCAGAGCCGCTGTACGAGCGCGCGCTGGCTATCGAGGAGAAAGCACTAG
>JAKEHD010000664.1 GCA_022615215.1 Blastocatellia bacterium | reverse complement strand
TCATCCTTCATCCTTTCCGAATCGCTCCCCTGCTCCTCACGCATCACTCCATCTCGGAGGCACGAGCCGCCTTCGGCCATCGTCGCTCATGGTGATTTCGGGTTCGTCGAGTTGCACGCGGTCCCAGAGCTTGCAAGTCACCTGTTTGTGCATGGAATCGAGCCCCTCGCAGTAGTTGGTGAAGACGCAGCGTCGAATCTCTTCGCCCCGGCCCAGTCGAATCTTCAGGAACCAGTCGGGGTCAGCGAGCGATTGGCGCGCGGCAGCCACTATGTCGGCCTCGCCCCGGCGCAGAATGCTTTCGGCCATATCGAAAGTGCCTATCCCGCCCGAAGTCACTACAGGGGGATTGAATCCCGCCTGATTGACTGCTCGCTTGATCGCAGCCGCGAGAGGAACGTTGCGGCCGAAAGGGCCTCGCTCGTCCGACAGGACTGTGGGCATGCACTCATACCCGCTCTGCCCCGTGTAAGGATAGACGGCCTGCCCTACTTTCGGCTGCTTCGCATCGTCGAACTTTCCTCCCTTTGAGACCGACAGGTAATCGAAGCCCGTGCGGGCGAATTCCACGCCGAAGTACACTGCGTCTTCCAGGTGGCTTCCTCCTTCGATCACCTCATCGCCCAGGAAGCGGACCCCTACGACGTAATCATCGCCTACGCGCTCACGAACCGTGCGATAAACTTCGAGCGGCAATCGCACGCGCTTGGAGCGCGCCCCTCCGTATCCGTCACTGCGATCATTTTTTGCGCTCAGGAAGGAGGCCATCGTGTAAGCGTGCGCGTAGTGCAACTCCACGCCGTCGAACCCTGCTTCACGCGCGCGAACAGCCGCGTCGGCGAAGATGCCGGGCAGCACTGCGGGCAACTCTTTTATGTGCGGAAGGTCGGTATCCGTGACGCGCTCGCGATAGCCATAGCGGAGCGATTCGAGTTCCCGCTCGTCCATTACCCTGTCCAATAACTCATCGGGCGCGTCCGTGAGAAAAGCGCGCAGATCGCTTTCTGCCGCCTTCATCCATCTCGCATCGCCGGTTGTTTCGGCGAGGGCACGGCGATGGCTGTCTGTGAGTCGAAGGAAACGCTCGAAGTATTTCTCTTTCGGCGGGCGGCGCTTCACGGCGAGAAAATCTATGATCTGAATGAAGAGGCGCGTATATCCCTGGCTCCGTCGTCTAACGGTTTCGACAAGTTGGCGAAGCCCCGGAATGAAGCGGTCGTGCCCGATTCTCAGAAGCGGCCCGCTCGCTATATCGCGTATGCCTGTGGCTTCGACGACGATGGCACCGGGACGCCCTTCTGCGAAACGCCCGTACCATTCGAGTATGTTGGGCGTGACGAACCCCACTTCCGTTGCTCGCCAGGGCACCATGGCCGGAACCCACGTGCGGCTCTCAAGCGTGACCCGTCCTATTTGCACGGGAGAGAAGAGGAGCGACCTTGCCGCTTCTTCTTGGGTCGGCCAACGGGCTTCGGGGAGCGGATGACGAATTGGATTTTCGGTATGCCACATAATGCTGATCTTTTGACTAACCAATGTATCACGCAAGCGGCAGATTCAGCTATCAGCTATCAGCTATCAGCCATCAGCTATCAGCTAGAAGACTGACGACGTGTGATTATACTGAAAGCCGATGGCTGACATCTGAAATTTTTGGCACCCTTGCGGGCGAGGCGCGTTACTGTTAAAGATAGAAAGCGATTGAGATATTTCGTAAGAGAGGAGAACGCTATGAAAATCACCCGATACTTTCTTCTGACGGCCCTGTTTTTAGCTGCCGGTCTGGTCGGCGGCGCGGTATCGAGAGGGTTGTTATCAACGCCATCGGCTGAGGCTTCAAGGACCAATGACGACATTAGCAATGACGGACAGCTCTGGGAGTATTGCGCTGTTTCGAAAGCTGCTTATGTCAGTACCAACAGGGCAGGCGGTTACTGGATCACATATTTCACGGAATCAGGATTCAAAGTAGAGGATGTCGAAGACAAGGCGACGAGGAACGCGGCGCTCTCGTTGGCTTTTTCCAAACTGGGCCAGGATGGATGGGAGATGGTTGGAACAGGGCCTCTCGAAGTAAGGGAAAAGAAGATCGACGCATACTACTTCAAGCGTCCTAAGAGGTGATACCTGCATATAACCGCAAGATGAAAATGTCTACTCAGCCTCCGCGCGTCCCGTAGGGACAGTCTGAAAGTAGCCTAGCAATTCATTGCTGGGACCAGGGTGTGTGGGCAAACTGAGTCCCGTAGGGACGGCTGAACCGACGACCCGCCCCGACCTCAGCCGTGCCTACGGCACTTCAAGACCGGGGAAGAAAGAAATCTTTATGGGCTTCTGGCTGCCAGCAATGAATTGCTGTTGCTCTTATCAAGCGTCCCTGACGGGACAAAGAGTTGCTGAGACTATCCTTTAAGGAGGACGAAATATTGAAAAAGAGCAAACAAATACTATTAGGCTAAATAGAGGCCTTTAGAGTAGTTACAGATGAAAAGGGATTGAAGGGGCAGCCCGAATGAGTGCATTTATCGTGACTGCCCGTATCGCGCTTGCGCGAAGACTGCCCCTGCAATCTTTATCATCGGTAAACCTCGATTGCGAGGTCGTCAGGTGTCAGTAGCCCAAGCGTGAGCGCGGGCCTGCAATCTTTATCATCGGCAAGCCTCGATTGCGATAGCGAATCATTACGAACAGATGCTCTTGTTGCGAATCGCCATCGCTTTGTCGATGAACGCGCCCGCTTCATCGCTGTAGGGTTTTTGAAAAGTGGATGGCCAATTGGCCTCATCCGCATAGAGTCTTTTGACGCTTTCCTCGATTGCGGGACTTCCGCCCGTGAATGCCTCTATCAATTCAGCCCATCGCGCCGCGAGTGCTTGCGCCTTCTCGCTCGCCGGGTCGAGGTCGAGAGATGCTTCCACCTCCTCAATCAAAGCCATCCAGTCGCGCTGGCCCTGCTCGACTACTTCGCGAGGAGTGTTGCGCCCTTCGAGCTCTTCGAGCGCCTCTTCAGAGTAATACTTATTCATCCATTCCTTGTCTTTCTGCATATTGATCACCTCTATGATTTTTTGGAACGCTTCCCAATCCGGCTCATCGCCCGATGCAACGACTGCTTCGGCCTGGCTGATTGCTTCGACAGCCAGGTCCATCCGGCGGCGCTTCTCTTCGAGTATCTCGCGTTGGAGCCTGAGCGCCGCGAGCATGTCCTTCGAATTCCGGTCGAGAAGTCCCCCGATCTGTTTCAAGGGGAAGCCTATGAATTTCAACGTCACGATTTGCTGTAGGCGCGCGAAGTCCGCCTGGCCATAGAGTCGATAACCGGCTGCCGTGCGTCCGCTCGGCTTCAAGAGTCCTAGTCGGTCATAATGGTGTAGCGTGCGCACAGTCACTCCGGTCAAGCGCGCGAATTCGCTCGCCTGATACCAGCCTTGAGCCGCCTTTTTCATTTGCCGCCCTCCTTGTCAACTTCATCCTAAAGCCTGACGCAACGTCAGACGCAAGCATTTTTTGAACTTGTTGATTTATCGTCATCTCAGGGCGGGAGAGAGAAAGCGAAGAATCGTTTGTGACATCTTTAGCAGGAGTTGTGAAATGCTCTGCGGCTTTGAGCGATAAGACTTGCTCTGCGAATGATCTCTATCAGGCGGCTATGACAATCGTCTAAGTGTCACAAGTTGCATAGCACCATTCTTGAGTTGGATTACTATTGCGTAGAAGCTCGTCAAATCTGAATCGATAATAGGGAGGCATTGTATGTTTTCAAAATCGTTTTCTGTTGCAGTGGCGCTTCTATTGCTCCAGGGAATTTTCGGAACGAATGTTTCCGCAAGCTTGAAAGGGCGAAAAGAAGATCGACTTTTAGAGAGACAGTCAACTTACAGCGAACAAGAAAAAGCGAAGCTGCAACTTGCCGAAGAAGCTGCTGACCGGTTTATTCAACGCTGGCATGAGATCCTTGATTTCGGGATTTTATTCGACGAAATGTATGTATCGAATCCGGCTCAACGCCGTCGCAATATCGATATGTTCGCCAGTCAAGATGAGGCGAAAGGTCTCGACGAGCAAACGGGGAGAGAGGGATTTATAGCATTTTGTAATATGTGGTATCTTGGCGCAGAATACATGCTCAGTGTTCAAACAGAAGATGATGAACCAGTATCTTTACCACCTGAGATAGCCAAAGCGCGCAAGGCTTTAAAAAAACTTAAGCCTGATGATGACGAGCTTACTTCGAACTGGGTAATGCAGTTTATTGTCCGGGCTAATAATCTTTCATCTGCATTTCGGAAATATCTGTCTCCTGATGTCTTTGAATCGGCTCTCTACAAAACAAACCTTAAAGGCTTCTTTGATGAAGCAGAACCTTCCGAAATCTTATATGGATTATCGGAATACGGTGTCGCCAAAGATCAGGAAGTATATAAGATAAAGCGAGGAATGTTTGAGTTTTATTTC
>JAKEHD010000663.1 GCA_022615215.1 Blastocatellia bacterium | reverse complement strand
TTTCCAGTGTCGGCAACGGCTGACCTATCACTTCGCGCTAAATGTTGTCAAGAAAGGCGCGAAAACTGAGTTCCACTTTTAATCACACCCGAAGACTATAGCTGTACCATCCTGGTAAGATCAGAAGAGGATAAGAATAACCATTACTTTCAGACGCTCAAAAACTCAGGCGTTTGGAATGCCTATTGCGGCGATGAAGCTTATGACAAGATTGCCGATTACACAGGTTTCGATTTGAAGGAGTGGATTTCCAGGAACATAGAATGGCAAAACGATTTGAAACAGGAGACAGTCGATTATTTCAGGGAGAATGATCTCGACCGCTACTTGTCATGGTAACAAGTTTAAAGAGAGACGTTTATAAATCCTTCTACACGAAGTCTGGCCCGATAGTGCAGTATATGCTTGACAAGCTTTCTGTCGGGCCGGGCATGAGGGTATTAGAGCCATGTGGGGGTGACGGCGTATTCGTGGACGCCCTCATTGGGAAACATGCGGATTTGCAGATAGATGTTTACGAAGCCAACCCTCAGGCAATAAGAACCCTTCAAAATAAATTTGCCAATGATGAGAGGGTCACTATTTTTCATGAGGACACTTTGACAAACCGGGAATTGGCATTTTATGCGGGACTTGGGGGAATATATGACAGGGTGATTGCCAATCCTCCTTATGGCGCTTGGCAAGACTACGAGAAGCGTGCCGAACTGAAAAAGATATACGACCTTATGTATGTGAAAGAGACGTATGCCCTTTTTTTGTATAGATGTCTGCAATTGATAAAGAATGACGGGATGCTGGTTTTTATTATCCCGGATACATATTTGAATCTGCATCGTCATACGAAATTGCGGCGGTATATTCTGAGCAATGCGAGAATAGTTGAAATAGCGTTATTCCCGTCATCTTTTTTCCCCGGCGTGAATTTCGGCTATTCCAATCTTTCGATTCTGACTTTACAGAAAAAAAGCAGGGCGGAAGATTGCTTGAATAACAGTGTCAGAATCGTGATCGGACTTGGAAGCGTAGAAGACCTTGTTGGCCCTTATACCAGACAAATTTTTTCCGTAGTGAATCAGCGAGATATCTACAACAGCAAAGACCATGCGCTTTTCCTGTCGACGGATCATAATATAAACCGACTGATCAACGAGTCGAAATCATACACAGGCGATATAGCTGCGTGCGTGACCGGCTTTTATTCCGGCAATGATAGACGATATCTGCGCGCCGGATCATCAGAGGCGAAGAACAGTAGAAAATACCGGCCTGTCGACATGAATCGGGTTTGCTTCGATCCTTCTTCGTCGGAAAACATTCTTAATGGAATCGAAAGCCTTGAGCATTTCATCCCTATTCTTAAAGGCGGGAATACAAGATACTACAAGCCGGATATCTGGTACATGGATTGGGGGACCGAGGCAGTATCGAACTACAAGGAAGACAGGAAAGCAAGGTTCCAAAATGCGGATTACTATTTTAAAAAGGGAATCGGCGTGCCAATGGTTTCTTCCGCACAGATAACCGCAGCATTGATAGAGAATAAACTTTTCGATCAATCAATAGTCGGCATATTCCCGTTCGATACGCAGCTGACTCATTATCTGCTTGCCTTTTTCAATTCACCTACTTGCAACAAGCTGATCAGAACGATCAATCCTTCTGCTAATAACTCGGCAAACTATATTAAGAAAATCCCCTTTATCCGGCCCTCTGATGATGTCGTGTGCCGGATCGATAATCTGGTTGCAAGGATCGTAGACAATCTCAAACAGGGCAAGACTGCGAATAAGGAGATAGAGTTGAAAATTTACAAATATATAAAAGACATTTACGGATTTTGATTACCAGCAGGTGGCGACAGAGGACGGACGACGGACGAATGGAAAATTCACAAACATTAGGCGAAATAAAGAGCAAGGTCGAAAGCTACGTCGGCAAGTTCAGTGCTCTGAAAGATCAGATCGCTCGCGTGATAGTCGGGCAGGAAGATATTGTCGAAGGCACATTGTTTGCCCTGATGGCCGGAGGGCATGTTCTCATCGAAGGCGTTCCGGGACTCGGAAAGACTCTGCTCGTGCGGACGCTTGCCGAAACCTGCGGACTTGAGTTCGCGCGCGTGCAGTTCACGCCCGATCTCATGCCCGCCGATATAGTCGGCACGAACATAATAGTCGAGGGCGAAAGCGGCGAGAAGATGTTCCGGTTTCAACCCGGTCCCGTCTTCACCAATCTGCTGCTTGCGGATGAGGTCAATCGCGCAACGCCCAAGACTCAATCCGCGCTCCTCGAAGCCATGCAGGAGCGACAGGTGACCGTAAGCGGAAAGACATACCCATTGGAAGGTGTCTTTTTCGTCATGGCAACTCAGAATCCCCTGGAGATGGAAGGCACATACCCTCTGCCCGAAGCTCAACTCGACCGCTTCATCTATAAGCTCATAATAAACTATCCGGCGCGCGCGGAACTGATAGAGGTTCTAAGGCGCACGACTTCCGAAGAGACGCCGCACGCCGAACGCGTCGTTTCTCCCGAAGACTTATCCGAGATGCAGCGACTCGTGCGCGAGGTCATAATAGCGCCTCACGTAGAAGAACTGGCGGCGGACCTTCTGCTCAGAACCCATCCGGGAAATGAGGAAGCGCCCGCTTCGGTGCAGTCGTTCGTGCGTTTCGGCGCAAGCCCGCGCGGCGCTCAGGCCATGGTGCTCACGGCAAAAGCGAGGGCTTTGCTCGCGGGCCGCTACAACGTGAGCACGAGCGATATCCTGGCCGTTGCGCGTCCTTCGCTCAGACACCGCATAATCTTGAATTTCGAAGGCGAGGCCGAAGGTCTGACGACGGATTCGATTCTCGACGACGTATTACAATCGCTTCCCGCAAACCAGAGTCACACCCGCCGCAATGAGAACGAACGACCGCGCGCCGAACTGTAGCAAGAGACCCCGACAAGATGTCTGCCGACAAAAAGAGACTTTTAGACCCCGTTTTTCTCAGAAAGCTCGAACGCCTCAGGATACAGGCCCGACGGGCTTTCCCCGGCACTATGCGCGGCGAACGCCGCTCCACACGGCGCGGCTCTTCGGTAGAGTTCGCGGACTTCAGAAAGTACGAAGCGGGCGATGACTTCCGGCACGTCGACTGGAACATCTATGCCCGACTCGAACGATTGATGCTCCGACAATTCGTCGAAGAAGAGGACGTGCGAATCGATATACTCCTCGACCGGAGCCGTTCGATGCACTTCGGCCGTCCCTTTACAAAATTCGAATTCGCCTGCCGGGCCTCGGCCGCCCTCGCATTCCTCGCCGTCAGCAGCCTCGACCGCGTGGCGCTTCTGGCCTTCGACTCTGCAATAAGATCGCGGACGCGCGCCCTTCGCGGGCGAGGCCACCTGACCAGTGTGCTCAATTTTCTTGAAGCTCTCTCTGAGGAGTGCGAATCGGATAAAGGTTTGGGCGCGGAGCGACAGGCTTCGCCGGGCGATTCGTCCGCGAACGAATCGCGAGCGGCGAGCGGCGAAAGCTTATCGAGTCGACATACTGATCTGAGCGCAGTGCTGAGAAGCTATCAGAAGAGCGCACTTCGGCCCGGCGTTCTCTTCGTAATTTCGGATTTTTTCGATTCGGGCGATTTTCGCAGAGAGACGAAGTTGCTTGCTCATCGGGGGTTCGATGTGAACCTTATACAGGTGCTCGCGCCCGAAGAGTTGAACCCGGAGGTCGGCGGAGATTTATTGCTCGCGGATTCCGAGACCGGAGAGGAGCGCGAGGTTACGGCCAACGAGCGCGTGGTGGCGGCTTACAAGACCGCGCTTTCCGAATTCACCGGCGCGCTCGAATCCTTCAGCCGCACGGCAGGCATAGGATACACGCTGCTCGCAGCCGACACGGCGTTTGAAGATCTTTTGTTAAAGAACCTTATCGAAAGCCGTATGGCCGAATAAAGAATTCGAATGCGCCGAACCATCTCCAGGCCGACCCTGGCTCAATCGCCCATGCGTTGTGAAGGCGGCCGATGGCAATCATCTCGCTGCATTTCTTCATCAGCCCGGTTCGCTATCGGTTATCAGTCAATAAAGACCTGGGTAGACTTGATCGAAGAAAAAAAGTAGAAGCTCTAAGGGCTGAGATTGAGCAGGTTATGACAATAGATCAAAATCAACTTTTCTCGATCCATCTCAAAAATTCGCGATAAAACAACCTCCAAGTTATCTCGCCCGTGCTCCCACAAGCCGCCCCTTCGCCACCCCGCTCAACCCTGCATCGGGTATTCGCTTCGTCCGAAGTTTAGAATACCCGTCTGAATTTCGGACTGCTTATCAATTACCTTTCCTGCTGCCTTCTCCCTGACCCATTGATTACAAAGCCGCTTTGCATCTCAAAGGAGTTGCCGGAAATTATGGCACCTGCTTTGCTAGACTATCGACCGAGAGGCGAGCAGCAGTTTCGATAGAGTCCTGGGCCGTCTACACGGGCGAATCCTTGCACAGACGGCATACTTTCCCATGGAGACCGGCATATTATGCCCGACAGAATTCTCGTCGTAGATGACGAAGAATCCATCCTCTTCGCCTTGATGGAGTACTTCACCAAATGCGGTTATGAGGTCGATTGTGCGAAAGAGGTTGAAGAAGCCCGGACCCTGCTGAACGGCCCTCGCTATTCGGTGGCCATAGTGGACCTGCGCTTGACCGGCGTCGACGGGGTGGAGGGGCTTGAGTTCATAGAATATTTGCGAGAGTTATCTCCAGAGACGCGCACTATACTTTTGACAGCATACGGCTCTGTGGAGATCGAACAGGAAGCGCGAAGACGCGGCGTCGATATATTTTTGCACAAGCCCAAGCCTCTTCATGAAATGGCGCAGGTCGTGTCCGACCTCTTAGCGCGTAAATAAGTCGGGTTCCGTAAAAGCAGGTCCGGTCTCAGGAAAGTCTTCCAGTCTCCAAAACATCGCTCTTCAGAAGACCGTTACCGGATGCGATGCCTCTCGCGGGAAGATTATCCGCCCTTCAAGAAATCCCTTCTCTATCAACTCCGGCCCCGTTATGGGAGGAGACAGGAGATAGCCCTGAACCAGGTCTATTCCCATGGATGTCGTCGCATCGAGGTCTTCGACCATTTCGATTCCCTCCACAACCACGCGCGCCGAAAATCTCCGGGCCAGAAGTGAAATCGATTCGAGGATGGCCTGCCGGTACACGTCCTTGTGAGACCCCTGGACGAAATGGCGGTCGACTTTGAAATAGTCGGGACGGCAATAGAGGGCCATGCGGTAGTTGGATTGCCCCAGCCCAACATCGTCGAGAGCTATTTGAATGCCGGTGCTTCGGAACTCTTCCAGTGTATTTGAAAAGCTCGGCCCATCCCAGAAAGGAACCTGCTCGACTATTTCAATCGTCAGGCGAGAATGTGAAATGGCGTGCTCTGCGGCCATCTCCTTGACGAAAGCCGCAAATCCGTGATCGCGTCCGAGCGTCGAAGCGTGTACGTTTATACAGAGATGAGCCTCGCCCGGAAGCTTTGCGGCTTCCTTGAGAACTGTGGTCAGGCACGCTCTATCGACCAGGCTCTCTTCGCGCTTCTTTCGAGCATAATCGAATAGAATGGACGCTTGCTCTATGTTGGTTCCCCTCGGACCCCGGATCAAACATTCCAAAGCGTGAAGACGCCACCCCTCTTCTTTCAGTTCGAAGATCGGCTGAAAGAGTACCGATAGACCTCCGGGTTCAAGCATTCTGTCGAGAAGCGTTTTGTGTATCATTCACCGTTTCCAGAAGTCCATAAGCGATGCGCGCCAACTGGGGCAAAGGCTTAGGCTTATGTAAAAATGCGTCGACGTTGCGCCGGTGGGCTTCTCTTTCAACTTCGGGGGTCGTTCCCGCAGTCAGAATGACGATCCGCGTCCAGGGACATCGCTCACGCACATAACCGACTATTTCGAGCCCCTCCACTCCGCCGATACCCGTCAATCGCAAATCGAGAAAGACGATCGAATATCGAATGTTGTCTATAAGGGCAAGGGCCTCTTCCAGTTCTTGAGCGCAATCGACTCCGTAGCCGCATGCTGAGAAATAGTCTCTCATCGCAAACAGCACCGGTTCTTCATCATCAACGACAAGGATTCTATGGGGCATTTTCAAGCCTCCATCTGTAGAAGGCATAAAGATTCCTTTTTCTTCTGCGCCTTCCACTGTGTCTTTATCTCACCTGCCCGTCATGAAATGGGTTGAGAGACAGGCGCGGCGAGCTATACATTTCGCGCCTGTGGCCGACGATTTCGAAGCCTCCGTTTAGCGATCGTTGAGAATTGGATTTGCAGGCCGATGTCTACTGTTTCTTCGCAGCCTGCTGTGAGAATCTTCAGGGCCATAGCAACTTCGTTTTTCGTCAAGGTAATGTCCCCTCCCCATCGCAGCTCTCAGCCTGACAAGATCGATTTGAACTCGTCGCTCGATAGGCTCACGGGCACGTTCGATCACCGAATAAAATATCGGAGCGTGGGCACGCGTGCCTGCAATCCCCTACAGGCGCGGACACTCACGCTCCCTTGAATCGCCGCAAGAGAACAAGGATTTTTACGTTATCCCTGCCGCCTCTTCACTTCCCTTGCCCCTGGCGTCCCCAGCTTGAATCACCCAACGATAATCGCTCTATGAAATGTGCGGGAAAAGAGAGTGCGATGAAAGCAAGCATTGGCCAAAGAGATACATGATTCAAGGTCTATTAAGAATGTATGTATATGTATCTATGGCCGATTCGCACTCCTCTTAAACCTCACCGCTTCTTATGATAGCTAAAAGGCAGGTTTCCAAGCTCTCTCAGTTTCTCCAAAACGCGTCCCTTCAATCCCCATGAACGGTCGCTCGACCTGCCTTACGCCGGGGATAACAGCAAGGTGAATGCCAGGAACTGCCGGGCGGCCTTATAGCGACTGAAACCATTATGATTTGGTGAGTTACAAAAATGTTAAAGGAAAACCGTCCGGCAAATCAGTCTGAGATTCGGACAAATATTCTAGGCTTTGGACAGAGTGATTCCATAGTTTTTGATCTTCTGGTAGAGGGAACTCCTCGGTATGCCGAGCCTCGCGGCGGCGCGGCTTACGTTACCGCCTTCCTGTTCGAGCACCCTCTCTATATGCCGCTGTTCGATTTCCAATAGCGTCAACTGCGAATAGTCTTCCCAGGAGCCCGCTCCCAATGCGGCATCGAATCGAAGATCCTGGCTCGCGAGGGTTTGCTTATCCGAAAGCAGCACTGCGCGCTCAAGCACGTTGCGAAGCTCTCTGATGTTGCCGGGCCAGGAATAAGCCTGAAGCGCCTTCACTGCGTCGGGTGAAAGTCTGACCTCGCCGCGCCCCAGGTCGAGGGCGAACCTGTCGAGCAGGCGCTCGGCCAGGGTGGGTATATCTTCAACCCTGTCGCGCAGAGGGGGGACGATTATGGGGATCGTACTGATGCGAAAGTAAAGGTCGCTGCGAAACTTCCTCTCTCGGACAAGCTGTCCCAGATCCTGGTGCGTCGCGGCTATCAGTCGTATGTCGACCTGGCGGTCGCGCACATCTCCGAGCCTGCGAAACCGCTTCTCTTCGAGCACCTTGAGGAGCTTGGGCTGAACTTGCAGGTCCATGTCTCCTATCTCATCGAGGAAGACCGTGCCCCGGTGAGCCACTTCGAGCAGACCGGTCTTATTTGCTGTCGCGCTCGTAAAAGCCCCCTTCTCATGCCCGAAGAGCTCCGTCTCCAGAAGCTCGCTCGACAGCCCCGCGCAATTGAGATCGACGAAAGCTTCCTCCGCTCTCAGGCTATCGTTGTGCAGCCAGTTGGCGAGCACCCCCTTGCCGCTGCCGGTCTCTCCGTGAATGAGGACAGGGCTATCGACTACAGCCACACGTCCGGCCTGTCGGGCAAGCTGGCCGATAGCCGAACTCGTTCCGAGAAAAGGGTCTATTACCTGTCTGGCCCTACGGGAGTTGCCGGCCATCTGCTTCTGGCGGTTGCGGACATTCTCAAGCAGGCGTTGCAGTATGAGGTGAAGGGCCGGCAATTCGACAGGCTTGGTGAGGAATTGCTCGGCACCTTCCTTTATGGCCCGTACCGCAAGGTCTATAGACCCATGTCCTGTAAGTATTACTATGGGAACGTCGGGAGCCACGGTTTTCAGACGTGGCAGGATGTCGAGGGCGTTGCCGTCATCGAGCAGGTAATCGACGAGCGCGATATCGGGCCGCGAATTTCGGAATATATCTTCGGCTCCCTGGCAACTCTCCGCTTCCTCTACGCTGTAGCCTTTGGACTCTAAAAAATCCCTTATGCCGAAGCGAATGGCAGGCTCGTTATCTACTATCAATATCCTGTTTCTTGCCACCGGCCCGTATACCCTTGCTTAAAAACAACGCGGTCATTCTCAGCGCCGCGATGGACGATTCTTTTTGAAAGTATGAAGCAAACGATGAACTCAGCCGTCAGTCTTCAGCCCTCAGCCATAAAGATTTCTTTCTTGTCAGTCTTCAGTTCATAGTCTGATAGCCGATAGCTGATAGCTGATAGCTGAGTTCATCGTTTCTTCGCTATGACATTGATTGCATGAGCGAATGATAACGTATAGGAGTTGCAAGGTCTACCGGTTTCGGGCCGCAAGCCGACAATAAATGTTTTCATTCACTCGGCGCGACGCGAGACTTTGCCCGAGTTCACAGGGTTTCTCTTTAAAGGCGTGCGCGAGGAAACCTCACCAACACCTGCGCCCCGCCCTCGGGACGGTTCCCCGCTTCTACACGGCCGCTGTGCTCTTCCACTATTCGCTGCACTATCGACAGCCCAAGCCCCGTCCCCCCTTTCCTCTTGGTGAAGAACGGATCGAATATTCTCTGAATGCTCTCCTCATCGAACCCCGGTCCCGAATCCTTCACCGCGCACTCCACCCATTTCCGGCCTCCCTCTAACACTTCCTTCGCCTCTATCTCCACCCTCGCTCCCTCCGTCGAATGCTGTATGGCGTTTTCAATCAGATTCCTAAACACCTGCGCCATACGCTTCCGATCCATAAGGACCGGTGTGAATTCACCCCCGCACTTCTCCACCAGCCTCACCTTTGCTTTTTCGGCCAGGGGCGCGCACACCTTTATGGCTTCGGTCATCACACTCTCTATCGAGCTTTCAGCAAGTTCCAGAGTGACCGGTTTGCCGTAATCGAGCAACTCCTGCATGAGTTGCGACAGACGATTGGCTTCTCCCCGCAATGTGTCGGTATACCTGCTGTACTCCTGCTGGTCTCCGAACCTCAGGTCGAAGGCATCGAGTGTGGCCGATATGCCAAATAGCGGATTGCGGACTTCGTGGGCGACGCCCGCGACGAGTTTGCCCATGGCGTAAAGGGTTTCGCTGCGGCGAAGCGACTCTTGCAACTCGACCATGGCAGTGATGTCGCGAGCGACGACGATGATTCTCTCCTCCTCTACTTCGGGACCGGCAAAGAGGCTCAGCGCGATATCCCAGGTTCGCCCGGTGGAATCATCCTTCACCTGAGCGGAAGTCGCCCTGCGCGTGCGCGCGACGCTTCGCGCAAGCTCTGCGATCTTCTGCCAGGGCTGGCCTTCCGCCATAAGCGCGACGCTTCCCCGTAAGCTCTCTGTATAGTCCCTGCCCGAAATCTCTTTGGCGCAGCGGTTCAACCGCTTCACCCTGCCCTCAAGGTCCAGGATCATTATCAGGGATTCGACCGTATCGAAAGTGAGCCGCCACTCGCGGGCAGATTCACGTAGGCCCGCTTGCAGGCGGGCCTGTTCTTCTTCGGCACGCTTGCGTTCGGTTATATCGTCGCCAACCATGAGCAGGCACTGCTCGCCGCCAAGCTCTATGGGTTCGGCCGAAATCAGGTGGAGGCGCAGTTCGCCGTTTTTCATGCGCAGATTCATCTCAAGGTTGCGCACCGCTCCCTGCTCGTCGATCAACTGCCTCATTTTATGCACTTCGTCGAGGTCCGGGAGCATGCCGAGTTCGATTGCCGACCGGCCTATAATCTCATCACGGGTGTAGCCGCTACCCAGCAGAAGGGTGTCGTTGACATCGATGAAGTGCAGGTCACGTCCGATGCTCATAGGCAGGGGACTAGCATGGAATGCCTTCGAGAAACGCTCCTCCGATGCGCGAAGAGCCTCTTCGGCCCGCTTGTGCTCGGTGATATCGATCATCACCCCCCGCGCTTTCTTCGAGCCGTCCTCCTCAACAACTATGGTCACGATATCTCTCAACCACACCACGCGCCCATCGGCAGCCAGCATTCGATACTCGAACTGATGGGCGCTGTTTTTCGCCGACGCCTTCGTGCAATAATCGAGAGCCCACTCCCGGTCGTCAGGGTGTATGTGGTCGCTCCAAAATCCCGGCTCCGCGAGCCATCGCTCGACCCGATAGCCGAGAATTTCTTCGGCTCTATGGCTGACGAAAGAGAACCCGAAGGTTTGCGGATCCCCCTCCCATACGA
>JAKEHD010000114.1 GCA_022615215.1 Blastocatellia bacterium | reverse complement strand
TCCGATGGTATCTCTACTCAAAACTGTCATTTCATCCCGCGCGCAGTATATCTTTTAACCTGCGGCTTCTCCATTCTTAGAAAATCGATCCCTGCCGCTTGCTCAGGCACGTCAACTGTAGCGACGGTCTTCAGGGTTTCGAGGTCTATGACCTCGACCGTTCCAGGCTCGCTCCCTATACCCTCAACCGAGATAAAAGCGTAACGGTTGTCCGGCGATACGACTGCCCCGTGAACCACTTTTCGTTTTGTAGGAATGCGGGCCATCTCTTTGCCCGATTCGAGGTCGAAGATAGAAACCGACTGGTCGCGTTTATTCGTTGCAATCAACCTGTTGTCTTTCGTCACTGCGAGGTTGTAGACGCCCGGCCTCGCAGGCATTCGGCGCGCGACCTTCCAATCGCGTGCGTCAATCTCGACTATCTCGTCGGATTTATTGCAGGCCACATAGACCCGCGAGCCGTCGGCGGAGGGCTGTGCCCAGGTGGGCGAGCAATCCGGGTGATGCATCTTCATCGAGTGGCCCGCGTGCGCGTTCGGCGCGTCGAATTTAGGCGGGCCGTTTACGCCCGTCTCTTTGCCCTTCGTCAGCACGAAGTGGCGCGAGACGCTGAAACGACCGGCGTCTATCTCGACGAGCATATCGTCCATCATGCAGGCGGAATACTGGCGCGTGCCCTGCGGGTTGAGGCGCGAGCCATGCGGCATGGTGCAGGTCGGGATGCGCGCGACTTCCATCATTATATCGGTCGCCACTACGGACACCGAAGATGGAACCATGTCGCCGTGCAGATTGAAATTGACTACGAAGAGGAAGTTTCCATCAGGGGTTATGTCCATCGTCGCGGGGAACATTCCAAGAGTCGTGCGGCCGAGCACCGAGTCGTCTCTCATTGAATACTTCCAGACCCAGCCGAAGGGCCTGCCATGACCGAGCGAAACGTAGTAAGACTCCTTATCGGGCGATGCGACCACTCCGTGCGGCGCGTCGATATCGGAAGGCATCGCGCCTGTGAGGATTTCGCGTTCCATGCGCGCGCCCGCGGGACCGAATCTGACGAGGGCGATCTTGTCGGCCGATTCGCAGACCACGAGTACCAGATAATCGCTTTCGGGCGGGCGTTCAGAGGCGAGGGGTGAAACCGTCGCGCTGATTATAAAGAATGCAACGAGCGACAGGCGAAGCATTCCTGTTTTCAGTAAAGACGCAAGCTTTATGATAGACATACTGCCACATTATAGCATTACTTTCTCCACTGTCTTCCTTTGGAGAGGAACATGCTCACGGGTCAAATAAACGCAATGGTTTATTGAAATGGCTATGTGCTATGCCTGCCCCGCAGTAACTATCGGGTTGATTTCAGAACACATTTCTGTATTATTGGAGGCGTGTTTTATGTCTACAAATATGAAGTGAAGCCAACAGCGATATGGGTTGAAAGTAAGGAAATGGCGTTCTGTGAAAGGGATGTCGGAAAAGGCTTGAGCCGGATATGTTGAAAGGTTCGCAAGCATATTTTTGAATCGGAAGCAGGAAAGGTCACTCTTCTGTCTGCGGCAAACGCTCCGCCCTGATGGCTGAACACAATACCCCTGGCAGAAGGCAGCAGGTGCCGAAGGGCAGGAACGCCATCGTGGTAGGACTTCGACAATAGGTAGCCGTTTTCTCATGTCCCTCACGCTCAACAAACCAAAACTCGATAACCTGGCTGGCGACATCTGGAAGTCCGCCGAGCGACTGCGCGGCAAGTTCAAGGCTTACGAATACCAGAGCGTCATACTTCCCATCATCGTCATCCGGCGGCTGGAGTGTGTACTGCTCGCATGGCGCGAGGCAAAGCGTGCCGAGGTACTGATCAAAAGGCCGGATCTCACCGAGACGGAACTCGCCAGGCTCGTCAAAGAACTCGAACTGAATCCCAGGCAGTCACCCTTCTCGAACAGGACCGACTGGACGCTCCGCAAGGTTTATGAGGAAGACCATACGCTACTTGAGGAGAATTTCCGCGCTTATATCAACGGCTTTTCCGAGAACGTTGATGACATCATCGAGCACTTCAACTACCGCGCCACCATCGGCCAGATGGTTAAGAACAACCGGCTGGCTCCGATTCTGAATCAGTACAAGGAACTGGAGCTTGGCCCGGACAAGTTATCCGGCCTGGAGATGGGCTACATCTACGAAGAGTTGCTGCGGCGCTTCTCAGAACAAAGTGGCGAGGAGGCCGGAGAACACTTTACCCCGCGCGAGGTCATTCGGCTCATGGTCGAACTGCTGGAGATACCCATCCCATACCGACACGTTTCCATATACGACCCCGCGTGCGGCACAGGCGGCATGTTGTCTGTGGCCAAGGAACACTTGCTCGACCGCGCCGACACACTTGAACAGAAGGAAAACGTCGATAGATTTGTCACCGTCCACGGACAGGAGCTTTCCCCGACCAACTACGCCATCTGTCAGGCTGACCTGCTTATCAAGAACGATCGGCAGGCCAGGGTCTATCTCGGCAACTCGCTCATCCCCCACGACCCGCACAGCAAAGAGCCGGGCGACCAGCTTCACGAAAACAAATTCCGCTTCGACTTCATGCTCAGTAATCCACCCTTCGGCGTCACCTGGGGCGGCAAGGATGGATACGAGGCCGAAGCCCGCAAGCTGGAGAAGACCCGCTATCAGGCCGGAATGCCTCGCACAAACGACGGCGCGTTGCTCTTCCTGCAAACCATGCTGGCCAAGATGAAAGCACCCGAAGACGGCGGCAGCCGTATCGCCATCATTTTCAACGGCTCGCCGCTCTCGAACGGCGATTGCGGTTCGGGCGAGAGCGAAATCCGTCGCCGGATTCTGGAGAACGACTGGCTCGACGCCATCGTGATGCTGCCCGACCAGCTTTTCTACAACACAGGAATCTTCACATACATCTGGCTGCTGCGAAACGAAAAGCCCGCCAGCCATCGCGGGCGAGTGATGCTGATTGACGCTCGCCAGCAATTCGAGAAAGAGCCGAAATCGTTCGGCAACAAACGCAATCGCATCACCGACAAACATCGGCAATGGATTGAGGAGCGTTACCGAGACGGCTGGGCCGAGGGCTATGCGGACGAGCAGGTGAAGATTTTCCGCTGCGAGGACTTCGCCTATCACAAGGTCAAGGTGGTCTTCTGGCAGGCAGACGAGCACGACCAACCGGCCATCATCACCGAACGGTATGAGAAGGCATTCACCGCTGCCAACATGGCCAGGGAGCAGGCGTTCTACGACAGCGAATTGAAATTCACCGTGCGGCTCACCGACCCGGAGAGCGGGCGTTCTGCCACCGTCACCTTCGCGCTCGCGCCCGAAGACAGTTTCACGAAGGTATTTGAAAAGGCGGCGGCCGACGCTTTCGAGCCTGAGTTAGCAGCGCGGATGCAGAAGCTGACAGGAGCGGCGGAGCGACGGAAGGCCGTGAAGCAATTCATCAATGCCTTGCAAACCGAAGTCGAATGGACGCATCGTCACTACGTGCAGGACGACGAATACATCGCGCACGGCGAGGACATTGAGGCGTTTCTGAAAAGGGAAATCGCCAGGCCCATCATCCGCTGGGAAGACAGCCCGCAACTCGGTTACGAGATCCTGCCGAACAACGCGTTCAGCCGCTCGCCCGGCGCTGCTGATCAGGCAGGACCCTTCCGGTCGGGCGAGTCGGCTGCAACCTACAAGTTACGCCGCCGCTCTTTACT
>JAKEHD010000662.1 GCA_022615215.1 Blastocatellia bacterium | reverse complement strand
TAGACCTATTTCGCAGCCAAAGCGCCGCCGATTGCGGCGCACTCCAAATATGTTCTGCATTTGCGGAAAAACTTTCATTTTATCCCGCGCGCAGTATAACTACTCGAATCTGCTGACCCTTTTCGAGATAGCAGCGTTGAGGAATATAGTGATAGAGGGAAAGGTCAGAGATACCACGTCCGAATCATTTAAGACAGCACTGCGAGAAAAGTTCATTATCAACGACCCAAAAGTAAACGAACTTTTTAGCAACGGTGCTGAAGCATTCCTGGAATCGCTAAAGGATAGAGTCATGCGCGAGCATGCAGATGAGGTTTTCTAAACTTATGCCCGAAGTGCGGAGAACTGGCAAGGACGCCAACGGCAAAACAATGTCCGAAATGCTTTCATGACTGGCATTGAAAGGTGAGGATGGCAAGGAGACAGTGTAAGAATAAAGCATGCGAAAGATTAAATTCACAAACAAGACAGCTTACTGCGATAGACGGCACTATTTGACTGAGGAAGATGTACTTGTGCTATTGAGCAGATTGCCGGAAGAAACCTGGTGGCGGCTCAGGGCTGTGCATTTTAATGATCGAGGCTTTGGTGTACGCACTTTGGGATACGTAACTCCATCCGAACGCGAGATCGCAATATGCGCGCTTCCACCGAGAGTCAGCCTTACCAGGTTTCTGGCGGAGGGGCAAACCTGTGAAGAGTTCGGCGCGAAACGTGGCGCGCAATGGCCGCATCTGGCAGTTCGCAGGTTCCTGCTTTATGATGTGTTCCTTCACGAACTCGGCCACATGCAGATAATCAACGAGAGGACGAGGAGTGATAGACTGAAATTCGCGCGAGAAAAGTATGCGCAAGAGTTTGCCGATAAATGGCGTAGACAACTCTGGTCAAAGCATTTCGATCACCCGGACCCGGTGCATAACGCGCCGAACGATGCTTGACCACACAATTCGGCGCTTTGAGCCTTAATCGAAACGGGAGGGGATTCATCATGAAAAGAAAACTGTTCGCCATCATTTTTGCCGCGCTTCTCAGTTCGGCATATCTCATCAACGGATTATCTCCGGTTCAAGGGCAACAGCCCTCCGGCGGCGGGTTGCCTGACACGGTAGCGACGCGAGCGGTCAATATCTGGAGCGACGGCACGCGGCTTTCAGGCGATCTGTTTTATCCGAAAGCGATGAAGCCGGATGACAAGCTTCCCGCCATCGTTTTATGTCACGGGTGGGGCGGAGTGAAGTCTCACCTCAATCGCGCCTACGCGCCGCAATTCGCAGCGGCCGGGTACGTGGTCCTTACGTTCGATTATCGAGGTTGGGGCGAAAGCGACAGCCGACTCGTCATCGAAGGGCAGATGCCGAAACCCGATGAGAAAGGCGAAATCACGGTTCGCGCTCAGGCGATTCGCGAACTCGTCGACCCGTTCGATCAGACCGAAGACATACGTAACGCCATCAACTTTGTCGAAGGAGAGCCGGGCGTAGACCCTGATCGCATAGGCCTATGGGGAACGAGCTACGGAGGCGGACACGTCGTCTACGTCGGAGCGCACGACCCGCGCGTCAAATGCATAGTCAGTCAGGTCGCCTCGATGGATTCGCGCCTGATAGCAGATTCGCCGCTTTATCAGGGGGGACTTGCGAGAGCGCACAAAGAAGAGTTGCAGCGCGCTCGCGGAGAGGGCGGGCTTGACCCCGTGCCGCAGGGCGTCGATAAAGTCCCCAACCTGCGAGGCACGCCTTATGTGTCGCGCATGGTGAATTATCGCCCCGTGGAGTTTGCCGACCGATTGAAAGCGCCTATCTTGATTCTTGACGCCGAGAAAGAAGAGTTGCTCGATATAAAACTCAACGGCGGAAAGGTCTACGAGCGCGTGAAGGGCAAAATCCCCGCCCGCTATCACATATTCCCCGGCATAAAGCACTACGACATCTATACGTCGAAGCGCGAAGAAGGAATTCGTATGGCGCTCGAATGGTACGATAAATATCTGAAGGGCGATACGAGATAGGCAGTCAGAAACGATGATATGATTCACGATGAACATCGCTCTGGATTCATCATGAATCATATCATCGTTCATCATTTCCCCTGCTGACCCTTGCCTCTCCTTTTTCTCGATTCCGGTAAATAGCTATCCCGAAAGCGGACACGCGAAGTCGTCCGGGATGAAAAATATTAGCGGAATTCATGCGTCAGCACCTTTTCGAGAGCGAATCATCAAGCGGCATCGAACGCCGGAATAGCTTTTAAAATCAAGAGATAGAGTATCAGCAAAAACTTGCTTTCCGGTTTAAACGTACCTGATCTCTAATATGGCACGCCATTTGGTTAAAGACCTCTTGAGACTGTACTGTCTGTTCGCCTGGCTTTTCTTTTATGGAAGTGTTGGCCGTGAAAATGCGGATTCATCATTCTCGCTGCCGGACCACTGACCACGGACACAAAAGGGATACCCGATTATGGATAATTTGATACAGGATTTGCGATATGCGATTCGAATACTCTTGAAGAATCCGGGATTCACGGCTGTTGCGGTGATCGCGCTTGCGCTCGGCATAGGCGCAAACACGGCGATCTTCAGCGTGATCAATGCGGTGTTGATTCGGCCGCTGCCCTTCGAAGAGCCTGATCGCCTTGTATGGGTGTGGGGCAATATTCGCAACGGCGGCAACCGCGCAAGCGTCTCCCCGCTCGACTTCCTTGATTACCGCGAGCAGAACAGATCATTCGAGCAGTTCGCCGCACGAATATCGGTCCCCGTCTCTTTCAATCTCACGGGCGGCAGCGAGCCCGAACGGCTCGCTTCGGCTGTCGTAACGGGGAATTACTTTCAGGCTCTCGGAGTCAACCCGGCGCTCGGCCGCGCGTTTCAACTTGAAGATGAAAAACCGGGACACGATCAGGTGGTCGTGCTCAGTCACGGTTTGTGGCAGAGGCGCTTCGGCGGCGACCCGTCAATCGTCAACAGCCGTATCACGCTCGATGGCAAGAGCTATGAGGTGATAGGCGTGATGCCTGCGGGCTTCAAGTTCCCGCAGACGGCTGAAATATGGGTGCCGATGAATTTTGATTTCTCGCCTGAGATGAAACAGCGCAAGGCGCATTTTCTGCGCCCCGTCGGAAGACTTAAATCCGGCGTTTCAATCGAACAGGCTCAGGCCGACCTCGACCTCATAGCAGGTCGACTCGAAGAACTTTATCCCGACTCCAACGCTCGATGGAGCCTGCGCCTTGAGCCTTTGAGCGAATATCTCGTCGGCGACCTGCGCCCGACTCTATTCGTGCTGCTCGGCGCAGTCGGGTTCGTGCTCCTCATTGCGTGTGCGAATGTTGCGAACCTTCTGCTCGTGCGTGCCGCCGCTCGCCGGAAAGAGATAGCCATTCGCACGGCGCTCGGCGCAGGACGATTCCGCATACTCAGACAGATGCTGACGGAAAGCCTTGTGCTCGCCTTGCTCGGAGGGGCGTTTGGCGTCCTGATCGCCGCGTGGGGAAGCGATCTTCTCGTCGCTCTGAGCGCAGACAGCCTACCGCCTACCGCGCAGATAGGGATGGACGCATCTGTGCTTCTGTTCACGCTCGTCGTTTCGCTTATGACCGGAGTCCTCTTCGGACTTGCTCCCGCGTTTCAAACCACAAGGCTCAATCTAAACGAATCGCTCAAGGAGGGCGGAAGAGGCGGAGCGGAGGGCGCGCAACGCACGCGCATGCGCAGCCTGCTCGTAGTATTCGAGAGCGCCGTAGCCGTCATGCTTCTTGTTGGCGCGGGGCTGTTGATTAGAAGCTTTATCAGTTTGCAAAACGTCAACCCCGGCTTCGACGCCGAGGACGTGCTGACGATGCGTGTGGACCTGTCGCGTAACAAGTATGATTCGCCGGAAAAGACCACTGCCTTTTTTGAGCAACTGGAAAACCGCCTGGAAGCTCTGCCCGGAGTTGAAGCCGTCGGCATGGTGACGGAGCTTCCGCTCAGTAATCAGCCGAACGACCTGCCCTTCTGGGTCGAGGGGCGGGCGACGGGCAATCCCGATGATCTATATGGCGCGGATTTCCGGCGCGTCAATCAACACTATTTTCAGGCGCTCAGGATTCCTCTGATGAGAGGGCGCAACTTTACCGAGCAGGAAGTCCGAGAGAGCGCGAAGGTTGTCATTATAAGTGAGTCGCTCGCGCGCGGAGTCTTTCCTGACGAAGACCCCATAGGCAAACGGCTTGTCTCTCACATAGGCGATACCCGGTTCGAGATCATAGGCATAGTCGGAGATATTCGCCATCGCGGTTTGGACATGGAGCCGTTTCCGGCTATGTATATACCGACTCATCGAATAGGATGGAAGAACCTTGTGAGTAAGCGTTCACCGGCTCATTTAGTAGAGGGGCCGAATC
>JAKEHD010000113.1 GCA_022615215.1 Blastocatellia bacterium | reverse complement strand
TCTGCTCCCCTGCTCCCCTGCTCCTCTGCTCCCCTGCTCCCCTGCTCCCATACGTGTCTGCCAGTAGCCGCGAACGATATCGTAGCTCGTGCGTTCGGGCTGACTGGAAAAAGCGGCGAGCACTTCGTGTGCGGACTTTCCGCGATAGAGCGGCGCTATGAGCGGTTGCACTATCGATGCGGTGCCATCGTAAGCGCGGGCATCGCTCCAGGATTCGAGGTAATGGGTTTCGGGTATATGCCACTGGCACAGTTCCGAAGTCTCGTCGTTATATAAGCTCAGGTGTATGCGAAGCCCCACCTTTTGAAATCGTTCCTTGAAATTCAAATCCGCGGGCGCAGAGTAGACGGGATTGCCGCCCAGTATGACGAGCGCGTCGACTTTGTTCGCGTCTATGTCTTGCAGGAGTTCGCTTAACGACGAGGTCTGGTCTGCGGGGTTGGCCTCGATGGGGTCCGTATAGGTGACAGTATTTCCGACGTTGCCGAGCGCCTGATTCATCGCAGCGGAGAGAGCATGGACGAAGGGCGATTGATAGTCGCCGGGGATGACTATACTCTTTCCAGAATGTTGTCGCAGGTCGCCTGCAAGCGTATCGATCCAATCGGTGTGAGCCGTATAAGATGAGGCTCCTGTCTGAACTCCGAGTTTTGCAGCTACTGCGCGGGCGAAGGGTTCGATTTCGCTCGGACGCAGCGGCAGACGGTGATCGGCCTTCGCACCTGTGAGCGACAGGGTGCTCTCTATTTCATAGAGGCGACTCATATCGCTTTTGCCTTCGGCGAGTCTTCGCTTCGCCGAAAAGTCGCGGACGTATCGGAGGTGGCCTGGCCCGGAGGATAGAAAATCCGAATCGATGGCGAATATCACATCGGCCCGGTCGAAGTGATAAATCGTGTTGACCGGTTCGCCGAAAGCGAGCCGTGCGCCCGCGCGAACGCTGTCGCGGTTGGCAGGCTCGTACTCGTGCCATTTGGCCGAAGGAAAATCCGCGAGGAACTGACGCAATTGATCGGCGAGCGCAGGTGAATTGACGGTCTCTGTGAGTATGCGAAGTCCTGCGCCCTGTATGGCTTGTTGGGCGAGGACCACCGAGCGAATCTGTCCGAGGAATGCCGCATAGGGGCGCGTATCTCCGAGATATGTCAAAGTTTGTGAGCGGTCGGGGTCGTAGAGTCCGAGGACGGATGCTTGAGCGAAGAGGTCCGTTGCGCCGAGGCTGGCCGGATGTTCGGGATTGCCTTCTATTTTAGTCGGGCGACCCTCGTGGCTCTCGGCGAGCAGTCCCGAAGCCGCGCCGCCGAGCGTCATGGCGGTAGCGTAAAAGAGAGGATTGCCGGGCACTATCTCTTCGGGCTGGCGTATGTAAGGGGCGATATTTTCCGGGGGCTGGCGCGTGCAGGCTGTAAGCCCTGCGAGCGCGAGCGAAGCGCCCATCAATTGCAAAAATTTACGGCGGCCCGCCGGGTCGTTCCACTCCGATGCCTGTCGGGGAAACTCACGGTGGAGCAACTCTTCGAACTCAGGGGTCTCGGCCAACTCTTCGAGGCTGCGCCAATACTCTTTGCCGTGAGACGTGCTGAGTCGCGCTCTTATCGAATCCATATCGAGTTGATCGTCGTTTGTAGACATTCGATAGTCCTTATTACCTGTGACAGGTACTGCAACTTGTAAGAACCGCCGTGCTTGGGGTGTTGTACTCTTTGGCGCGCTCGCGCCCATCTTCGGCCTGTTTGTCTGACGGCTGCCATTTCATGTTGTAAATATCTTCGCGTTTCCTGAGAAAGAGTTCGGGCGCGCGGTGGCACGCGAGGCACCATTCCATCTGAAGCGATGCGAACTGATAGGTGAGCGCCATTTCATCGACGCGTCCGTGACAGGTCGAACAACCAACGCCTTTGGTTACGTGTATGCTGTGATTGAAATATGCGAAATCCGGCAAGTCGTGGACTCTCAGCCACTCTATGGGTCTGCCCGTTCGCCAACTCTCTCGCACAGGTTCGAGGTAAGGGCTGTCGGCGAATATCTGAGAGTGACAGTTCATGCAGGTCTTCGTGGAGGGGATGCCCGCGAAGGCGGATTTCTCGACCGTCGTGTGGCAATAACGGCAATCTATTCCGTCGTCGGCGACGTGGTGCTTATGGCTGAACTGAACGGGTTGCTCGCGGGCGACGAAGGTTCCCGTGTTGTAGGACGAGCGGTTGAGCTCATCCATAAGCCACAGAAGGCCCGCGATTACGAATATCGCGCCGAAGATACTGACTTTGGAAAGGACGTTGGTGCTGCGATTAAATATCTGAGTCATGATCGTCCCTGCTACTTCAATGGAGCCACGTCCTTATGAACGTGGAAACTAGCGATGAAATATCTGAGTCAGGATCGCCCGTCCTTGCTACTTCAATGGAGCCACGTCCTTATGAACGTGGAAACCGAAACAGGCACCAATAAATATCACTCCGCGCGGCAAAGAGCAATCCCTTTTGGTAAATCGGCGGGGATTTTTCTCGCTCACGAAAGCAATTATGGTCGACAGGATTGATAGCTACCATAACCGGCTTTGCACGAAATCAGCAGAAACGATTCATCATCTCCCGTCTCGTGCTTCCGAGTGATTTTACGTGAGCCACTTGATTGGCTTCGTCGGATATTCTATAAACTCGTTTATGGTGAAAAAGAAAGGCGCGACCAAGCACCCGACAGGAGCAAAAAAATCTTATGGTCAAGTCAAAGGCCCCTATCTGCAAAAAAGCGTCAGAAAGCGTATTGAGGCTTTGTTTTTAGATAACATTGGAAAGGTATTAACACGCGAGCAAATACTGGAAGCGGCCAGGAATCCTCAAACAGGCAGAGAGCCAGAGAATTGGCATCAGCGCCTTTCCGAATTGCGAACTGATGATGGATATACTATTTTATCCTGGCGCAACAGAGGTGATCTCAAGGTCCAGGAATACCTGATGCCTCATGCAGAGAAGAGAGCCAAAGCCGCCAAACGCATCAGGCCGACAAATGCAACGTGGACGGCTGTTTTGGAACGCGCCAAATTTTCTTGCGAGTGGAGTGAAGGTGGTGAGGTTTGTGGTTTGAAGGAAGGTGATACAGATACTGTCGGCGGAGGCCGCGTAAAGCTAACGCCAGATCATAAATCTCCACACTCCATCGATCCGAGTTCTGACCCTGACGATCTCAATCAATGGCGAGCTTTATGCGGGCGTCATCAGGTTATCAAGAAGAACTACTGGGACAATACAACTGGAAAGCTGAATGTATATGCCATCGTCCAAGCAGCAACCAAAAGCGACAAGCTGGCGGTTTTCCTCTTCTTGTTGGATTATTTTGGTTATGTCCTAAACGACGATGGTGTGATAACCAGGAGGTAGAATTTCGATGAAACCAAATGTTTCCTTGCAACAAGATATAGAATCAGAGATAAGGCAAGCTATCGACCGCTCCCTTCGGTCACATGGAATAGCCATTCTTCCACCTATGGATGTGAAAGATAGTTTGCAATTGATGAAGAGGATTGGAATAAGCCCAAGTGTGACTATGCTCGATCCCTGGTATAACAAAGGGGTTGGCGGAGTCAGAGATGACTACAGAGAGTTCATAATAGATTTGCTGAGAAATGCTGTCGGTGTTTCAGACCACGTGTTTTTGTGGGGCTTTCCTGAGATAGTAGCTTATTTTGTAGACAAGCTGCCCGAACAATTAAACCTGGTGGCCTGGTTGACCTGGTACTACAAGAACAACCCTTCGGTTATTCGCGGTTGGAGATCGAGCCAGAATGCCTGTCTGCATCTCGCCGGGGTCGGAGCAAAATTATATCCTGAACATTTTCTTAATGAAGCGCAAAAAGCCAAGCAGGTTCAGGGCAAACTTAGGTATATGCCAGGTCCGACAAGTGTGATCGAAGAAGATCTCCTCGATCCGCCCGATGTCATTGAAGCATCTTTGATGGTGGGGTTTGTTGGAAGAAAGGAACAGACGGGCCACCCTTCTCAAAAGCCCGTATCAGTCTTTGAAAAACTATATTTGATGACCACCACAGAGGGCGACTTGATTTTCGATCCGATGAGCGGTTCAGGCACTACAGGAGAAGCTGCACGGCGTAATAAACGATTGGCTATAATATCTGACCACTCCGACGAATACACCAAAATAGCCGAGGATAGATTGGGCATTGAAAGAATCCCTGTTCCATTGCCTATGCTCCCCGAACATTAATAATCCATCTGAAGGTGCGAATTTGATTGAGGCATCTTCTCCCATTCCAATCAAGTTTCCACGCCGGTAGCGGCTAATGCCTGAGCGTGCGGGCGCAGGAGTTCATAACCCTCGGAGCGTGCAACATAAGTCGCAGCCGTTATGTCGCCCGTCACGTTCAAGGTCGTGCGGCACATGTCGAGTATGCGGTCCACGCCGATTATTATCGCTATCAGCGACGGGTCTACGCCGATGGTGGCAAGTATGATGATTATGAAAGGGATCGATCCCGATGGCACTCCCGCTGTCCCTATGCCGCCTAAGATAGCCAGATAGGCCACCATCAATTGCTGACCGAGCGAGAGGTCCACTCCGGCAAGCTGCGCGAGGAAGAGCACCGTGACGCCTTCATAAAGCGCAGTCCCGTTCTGATTGGCCGTCGCGCCTATGGTCAGGACGAAACTGTTTATCTCTCGCGGCACTCCGAGGTTCTCTTCCGAAACCCTTAGCGCCGTCGGCAGGGTCGCATTCGAAGAAGAGGTCGAAAAAGCCGTAAGCATGACGGTCTTCACGCGGCGGAAAAATTCCAGAGGCGAGATACGCGAAAGAAAATAGATCGATAGCGAGTACACGCCGAACATGTGCAGGGCCAGCCCTGCAAGCACAGTGACGAAAAACCACGCAAGGGCCGTGAGCAAATCCAGCCCGAATCGCGCCGTGTTGTTAAACAGAAGACATGCGACCGCATAAGGCGCGACCTTCATTATCATGTCTATGACTTTGGCCGATATGTGATAAAGCGCGTCAAGCCCGCGCACGAGCGGCGCGGTCACAGGCGCAGGGACGAGCGTTATGGCTATCCCTAAGATGAGGGCGAAGAACATTACTTGAAGCATGTCGGGCCTTCCGGCCGATGTGGCTTTGGATGGATTCGACGGCACCCCTGAGAAGGCTGCCAGCGGATTTTCCGGCACTATCGTTTTTACGACCCGCATCAGGGGCGAATCTGACGTGGCAGTCGCTTTACTCTGTTCTAACTGGCTTGTGGCGTCCGAGCCGTAGCGTTGTTTCAGCGCGGTCTGCGTCTCAGCGGCTATGCGCGTGCCCGGACGTACGGTGTTTGCAAGCGTCAGCCCTATGACTACGGAGATGGCCGAGATGACCAATGTATAGACGAAGGTCTTCAATCCCACGCGCCCAAGTTTTCGTATGTCGCCAATGCCGGCGACCCCCACGACCAGCGACGAAAAGACGAGCGGTATGACGATCATCAAGAGCAAGCGCAGAAAGAGCTGGCCGATGGGGTCAGTGATATTGGACACGACCCACTCGACGCGGGGATGGTTGTTGCCTACAAGAGCGTTGACCGCGACTCCGGCCGCGACTCCGACCAACAGGCCGATGACTATTCGCGTGTGCAGAGGCAACCCCCTGGGGCGGTCGGCAGTTTCATCCTTGAGATCGGTCGTCAGTTCGCGCTCGTAGGCGTCGCTATCGGCCGCCTGTTCCACAGGTCGCTTTTCGTCCTTTTCGTCAGCCATAGTTCTCCTCTCGATAAATGATGGGTTGTAGGGAGTCGGGAACCAATAAATATCATGACCTGCCCGGAGTATGTCCAGCCGATTCGTTCTCTATCGCCTATTCAGAGAACACTGTAGCGACAAGCAATCATCGGGCCGCTCTGTCTATCACAGTTTGATTTTTGCAAACCTCTGTAACGAACTGCTGTGGTCTTCCTTATATGAAGAGCGGCGCAAGCACGAGTTTGATCGTCGCCAGCAGTTTGATCGGCAGTGAAGGCTCGGTTCCGTAGTGTCTTTGAACGGGTCGCCGACCGTATCTCCGACCACTAAGCCACAATCACCGATTCGATACCGAAAAGGCGGCTGAAAGTGATAGCCGTATTCAACCGCCCCTTCGGTACAAAAAACATCCTCTGCCGGGTCATTGATTGACGGACGTCCGACCCGGAGCGGCAGCGATTCGTCAATGTTTCTCCCTGCGCGAAGCGATGGCCATCCAGGCGATGGCCCCTATAAATATCACAGCGATAACCAGCGCCACGATCACAGTCGATTCCATATATAACTCCCCACGCGAATCATAGACGATAGAATCGGCTACGATAGAATCGGCTACGATAGAATCGGCTACGAT